>DASSHL010000179.1:0-2940 GCA_035692845.1 Gemmatimonadales bacterium | reverse complement strand
CCGAAAACCGGGGCGAGTCGCCTCTCCCCCCTATTCACTTGCCAGTCGCACCACCGTGCCGGTCACCAGACCCAGTCCGGTACCGATGCCAAGGTCCACCAGTGCCGCATGGCCCACACCGTGGTGGCGGGCGGAGTCGATCGGCGCGGAAGCTGGTGCCGGGAGTGTCGGGTACGAAGTGGAGGCAGGCAGCACCGCCTGCAGCGAGACGGGGTCACGGTGCAGCAGGGTCTGCGCCTCCGATTGCCGCAGGGGCGCAAGCGACAACACGACCAGGAGGCCAAGGCACGCACGCATGAAATTCCCCAGGGAAGTGACGTGCAGATGTACCGTGCGAGAGACGAGACGTCAAGCCGAGTGCTTCACGGCTCTCGTCTGTCGTCCACCTTGCCTCCGCGCGATCTCCCCCGTAACGTCCCTTCAGGCGCGCAGGGCGCCTCCCGTCCGCGGGAAGGACCGAGTCCACCTGAGTTGCACCGCGCGAAGTGTTCCGTCACTCGAACCTCCTTCGCCCACGCCAGCGGACCGGGGCATCAAGGAGGCTCGTCATGCCCGGCCGCACGCTCCCCATCGCGCCCGATCTCGAACAGCTCAAGCATCAAGCCAAGGACCTGCTGCACGGCATTCGCCGTGGTGACACTGACGCGCTCAGCGATCTCCGACAGTTTCATCCCGCTCCGCCACTTCCCGAAAATGCGAAGCTTGCCGATGCCCAGCTGGTGCTTGCGCGCAGCTATGAGGCGCCGAGCTGGCCTCGGCTGGTGCAGGCATGCCAGCTCATCGCCGCCATCTGGAAGGACGATGAACATGAAGTGCGCCGGCTGATCGAGGCGAATTCCCAGCTCCTGTACGAGAGCGCCACGATTCGCGACAGTCACTGGGGCCCGCCCATGAGTTACGCCGCCAACATCGGGCGCGACCGGATCATCCGGCTGCTGCACGACCTGGGCGCGCGTGATCTCGAATACGCCCTCGATCGCGCGGTACTCCAGAGCCGGGTCAGCACCGCGGCGCTGCTGCATGACATGCTGGGCAACCCCACACCACCCGATGATGCGTTCGGCGGAGCGGCGTATACGCTGAGCGTACCAGGGACGGAATTCCTGTTCGCCGTGGGCGCGCGCGTACGGTTTGACGATGGGCGGCAGAGCGCGCCAGTCGAGACAGCGATCGGGTCTGACAGCAGGAATCCCGACGCCAAGCGTCGCATTCTCGCGCTCTACGCGGAGCACGGCTACATCTATCCCGACACCCCGGTCATGGCCTTTCACCGGGGCCGGTTGGACCTGCTCGAGAGGCATCTTGCCGAGGACCCGGGTCTGCTCGGTCGGCGATTCTCCAATGAGCAGATCTTTCCGCCTGAGGTCGGCTGTCGCCATCCGAACTACGAGTGCATGGGGACGCCGGTGGACGGCGGCACGCTGTTGCACCTGGCGGTCTACTGGGATGAACTGGACATGGCCGAGTGGCTGCTGGACCGGGGCGCGGATGTGAACGCCGGGACGGCGCTGGATGGCGACGGGTTTGGGGGCCATACACCGCTGTTCAATGCCGTGGTGTCGCAGGCCGGGTTCTGGATGAATTACCAGAAAGCATGGACCCAGCGACCGGAAGAGGCACGCTTCGCTGAACTCCTGCTGGCCCGGGGTGCGGATCCAAACGCCCGCGCGTCAATCCGCATGCGGCTGGGATCGGGTCATGGCGACCCGCGATTGCGCGAGTTTCGCAACGTCACTCCGCTCTCCTGGGCGCAACGCTTCGGGACCGACACGGTGCCCGGCGGGAAGCACAGCGAGTTGCTCTTCGTCAATCGCTCAGCGGTTGTGGTGATCAAGCAGGCTGGTGGAAGGGAGTAGAGGGACCAGGGATTAGGGATTAGGGGTTAGGGGATAGAGGATAAGGTCCAGCCGTCCAGCCGTCTAGCCGCCCAGCCCCATGAACGCCCCAATCGCCGCCGAGACTCTTTCAGGTTGTTCGTCGGGCGCAAAATGACCGCTGCCCTCGATCACTCCGCCCCGAACGTTGGTCATGCCGGCTGCCTTGAGGCCGCTCACATACCGCTCGAGGCCGAATCCCGACTCGCGCTCGCCACGCAGATAGAGCAGGGGCGTGTCATCGGTACGGTGGGCCGCGTCCGCGTTGTCACGTTCATCCTGCTCGAAAGCCCGATACCAGTCAAATCCCGCGCGGAGTGCGTGGGTCCTGGCATAGGCGTCCACATACGCCTCACGAGCCTCATCAGTCACGGCGCCAGGGGTCGCTGCGAGCCTGTCATAGAAGAAATCGAAATATGCCGCCTGGTGTCCCGACACCAGCTTCTCCGGCAATGCCGGCACCGCGTGGAATGCGAAGTGCCATATGTGAGGGTTGCGCTTGATGTCTTCCCAGGGATCGACGCCGGGAATCGCGGTGTTCATGATGACCGCCCTGCTGACTCGGCCGAGGGAAGCGCGGAGATAGGCGTACACGATCATGCCGCCGATGTCATGACCAACGAGCGTCACATCATCCAGGGACAATCGTTCGATGACGCCATGTACGTAGCTGGCGAGTGTCCGCTTGTCACTCCAGGGAGGTGATGACTTCGAGTCGCCCACGCCGGGCAGGTCCATGGCAACGACATGGGCATCGGTGGACAGTGTCGCCATGACGCGCTCGAACGCAGACCAGCTCTCGGGCCATCCGTGCAGGAGGAAGGCGGCCGGCTGCCCGGATACACCGGCCTCAGCCACATGAACAGACAAGCCGTCAATATCCAGCTGGCGATGGCGGAAGTCAGGTGCGGGCTCGGTCATACCCCATGCGTCATGCGTCATGTCCTCGGCGAAGTCAGCCTACAATCACCTTCGTCATCACGCCAAAGGCACGGAGCAGGCCGATGGTGGTCGCCGCCGTCACGCCGGCGAGGGCGCTTCCGATCCACCACCATCGCCGAGGCGA
>DASSHL010000178.1:0-4383 GCA_035692845.1 Gemmatimonadales bacterium | reverse complement strand
CCCCGCGCTGGTGGCGTGGGCACGCTTCACGGCGCCGGAGCGCGTAGTGGATGATTTCAGCGAGAATGCCTTTCACCTGCTGGGCGACGCGCCGCCGGGAACCACGGTCGCCATCCAGTCCTCCCGCCTGGGTGATGCGTTCCCGCTCGTGCAGATTCGGAACCTCGAGATGACAGGTCGCTTTCCCCATCTCTGGTTTCTCTATCCCTACGATTCCTCGGCGGTGTACAGGGGCCGAGGCGTGCGGCCTTACGCTGATTCGGCGCTCACGCCGGTGGAACGCGAGCTCCGCCACGACGTGGCTGAAGACCTTGCCGGGCAGCAACCCGCGCTGCTGCTGGTGCGTGACCCGGGGCGCGACCGGGTGGTCCTGCGTTACCTGTGTGACGATCCGCTCTATCGCCAAGCGGCTCGCAAGTACCAGCTGGTCCAGGGCGACTCGGTGATGCAGCTCTTCAAGCGGGACACTTCAATGCAGGGAGACGGCGCATGCGCATCCTCGTGACCGGCGGCGCCGGCTTCATCGGCTCGCATCTGTCCGAGCGGCTGGTGGAGCAGGGGCACGACGTGATCTGCCTCGACAACCTCTTCACCGGAAGCCACGCCAACGTGCGGCACCTGGAAGGGAAGCCCGGCTTCCGCTTCGTAGAGCACGATGTCTGCGAGCCGCTGCTGGTGGACGTGGACCGGATCTTCAACCTCGCCTGTCCCGCATCGCCCATTCACTACCAGGTCAACCCGATGAAGACGGTGCAGACCAACGTGATGGGCGCGCTCAACATGCTGGAGATTGCCCGGCGGATGGGCGCGCGGATCCTCCAGGCCTCCACCAGCGAGGTCTACGGCGACCCGGCCATTCACCCCCAGGTGGAGTCCTACTGGGGCAACGTCAATCCCACCGGCCCGCGCGCCTGCTATGACGAGGGCAAGCGCGTCGCCGAGACGCTCATGTCGGATTATCACCGCCAGGCGGGCGTGGATATCCGCATTGCGCGGATCTTCAACACCTACGGCACGCGGATGGCGGAGAACGACGGGCGGGTGGTGAGCAACTTCATCCTGCAAGCGCTCCGGGGCGAGCCGATCACCCTCTATGGCACCGGCGAGCAGACCCGCTCCTTCTGCTACGTGGACGATCTGGTCGAGGGTCTCATCCGCCTGATGGACGCCGACGGTATCACCGACCCGGTGAACCTGGGCAACCCCGGTGAGTTCACCATGCGCCAGCTGGCCGAGATGGTCTGCCGGCTGAGCGGCAGCGAGTCGAAGATCGTGATGCGTCCGCTGCCACAGGACGATCCCACCCGCCGCCGCCCCGATATTTCCCGGGCCAAGGCGCTCCTCGGCTGGCAGCCGCACATTCCGCTGGAGGACGGCCTCACCCGCACCATCGCCGACTTCACAGCGCGCCTGGAAGCCAGGTCACAGTGTGGGACGGGGGGAGAGGGATAAGTTTGGTCGTCGGTCGTCGGTCGTCGGTCGTCGGTCGTCGGTCGTCGCAGGGACCGAGGCTCGACTCCTCGTCATTCCCGCGCAAGCGGGAATGACGGGAAGAGGAGTCTCCGTTCCCCTAACCCCTAACCCCTAATCCCTGCACACCAGCATCTTACCCCCAAAGAGGAGCTCGTCAAATGCGCCCCCGGTCACTCGCCCTCGCGCTGCTCCTGCTCGCCGGCTGCGCCACCAATCCGGTGACCGGCAAGTCGGAAATTTCCCTCATATCGGAATCCCAGGAAATCCAGATGGGCCAGCAGGCCGCCGAGGAAGCGAAGGCGGCGTATGGCCTGGTGGATAATGCGGCGTTGCAGCAGTACGTGAGCTCGGTCGGCCTCAAGATCGCCAAGACTACCGAGCGTCCCGAGCTGCCGTGGGCCTTTTACGTGATCGACGACGCCTCGGTCAACGCCTTTGCGCTCCCCGGCGGTCCCGTGTTCATCACCCGCGGCATCCTCGGCGCCATGAACAGCGAGGCAGAACTGGCCTCGGTGCTGGGCCACGAGATTGGCCACATCACGGCGCGCCATTCGGTGCAGCAGATGAGCCAGCAGCAGCTCGCCTCGCTCGGCCTTGGCATCGGAAGCATCCTCTCGCCCACGGTGGCCAGGTACGGCGGGCTCCTCAGCCAGGGACTCCAGGTGCTGTTCCTCAAGTACAGCCGGGATGACGAGAGCCAGGCCGACGCGCTGGGCTTCCGCTACATGACCCAGAACAACTACGACCCGCGCGAGATGGCGGCGATGTTCCATACCCTCGACCGCGAGACGCCGGCCGAAGGCCGGCTGCCCGCCTGGCTCTCGACCCATCCTG
This sequence comes from Gemmatimonadales bacterium, assembly GCA_035692845.1. GTDB lineage: Bacteria > Gemmatimonadota > Gemmatimonadetes > Gemmatimonadales > GWC2-71-9 > CAMLHP01. Next base: position 2,076 of record DASSHL010000178.1, on the reverse strand, counting down.
ATCCGGGCAACCGGTACGAGATCGCGCTCGGGCGGGTGGATTCCCTCCACCGCGACCTCTCGAAGATGGTGGTGGACCGCACCGATTTTCTGCAGCACACCGACGGGCTGGTCTACGGGCCCAACCCGCGCGAGGGGTATTTCAAGGATGGGCACTTCTATCACCCGGAGCTCAAGTTCCAGTTCCAGGTGCCGGGCGACTGGCTCAGCCAGAACACCAAGCAGGCGGTGATGGCGGCGAGCAAGCAGCAGGATGCCATCTTCCAGCTGACGCTGGGGCAGGGCGCACCCTCCAGCGCGCTGCAGAAGTTCCTGAACCAGCAGGGAATCCAGGCGGGGCAGGTGAGCTCCGCTTCCATCAACGGACTCCCGGCTGCGAGCGGCTACTTCCAGGCCCAGACCGACCAGGGCGTCGTTGGTGGACTGGTCTCGTACGTGAGCTACGGCAGCAACACCTACCAGCTGCTGGCCTACACCGGCGCCAACAACCTCAACGCCTACGACGCCACCTTCCGCCAGATCATCGGCAGCTTTTCCCAGCTGACCGATCCAGCGGCGCTCAACGTCCAGCCGAAGAAGATTGACCTGGTCAAGGTGCCGAGCCGGATGACGCTGGCCCAGTTCAACCAGCGCTACCCCTCGAGCATCCCGGTGGAAGAACTCGCCATCATCAATGGGGTGGAGACGGGGACGACGCTGGAGGTGGGGAGGATGGTGAAACGCGTTCGCTGAGATGGACAGTTGGACAGATGGACAGATGGACAGTTGGACAGATGGACAGATGGACAGATCGAGAGTTGGGCAGATGGACAGTTGTTGACGGTCCTCGGATGTCGGTTAGCAGGGTGTGTCATCCCGAGCGAAGCGAGGGATCTGCTTCACCAGCTCTGAAGCGTGGCCAGCCGGATTCCTCGCTGCGCTCGGAATGACAGTCACCTGGGTGCCATTGGTCTGTCCATCTGTCCAACGGATGTCGGTTAGCAGGGTGTGTCATCCCGAGCGAAGCGAGGGATCTGCTTCACCAGCTCTGCAGCGTGGCCAGCAGGATTCCTCGCTGCGCTCGGAATGACAGTCAGCTGGGCGCCATTGGTCTGTCCAACTGTCCATCTGTCCATCTGTCCATCTATCTTCATACATGCGCTTCACCCGTTTTTCCCGCTACGTCCCCGGTGCGGCCGACGAAGTCAATCTCCAGTCGCTGCTCGACTCGCTCACCGATTTTCTCCTGCAGAGCGGCTTTGCCGGTGGCAGCAACTGGTGGGGTGAGCCCGAGGCCGATCGCTCGATGGACGGGCTCAAGGACGCCATCACCCGCGCACTCATGGAGTCGGGCCAGCTCACGCCCGAGATGCTGCGCCTTCTTCGCGGTGAGAGCACCGGCGATCCGGCTCGCGACGCCGAAATCGAGAAGCAGCTTGGTGACCTGCTCGACGGGATCGTCCAGCGCCTGATGAACGAGGGCTACCTCGAGACGAAGGAAGCACCACGCGCGCCGCAATCGTTCCAGCCGGTGCTGGGACCGGCGGGCCAGGCGCGCGAGGCCGCCCGCAACGTGCAGTTCGACCTCACCTCCAAGGCCACCGATTTCCTGGGCTACAAGGCGCTCCGCGACCTCCTCGGCGCCAGCGGCCACGCCGCAGCCGGCGCGCATGATACCACCTACCTCGCCACCGGCGTCGAGGCCGAGGCGGAGAGCAAGCAGTACGAATTCGGCGACACGCTGAACCTCGATGTGGCCGCCACGCTCCGCCGCTCGATTGCGCGGGCCGGTCTCACCGTCCCGCTCGACCTCGACTACCCCGACCTCATGGTGCATCAGTCGGAGTACCGCTCCTCGGCGGCGACGGTCCTCATGCTCGACTGTTCGCACTCGATGATTCTCTATGGTGAGGACCGCTTCACGCCCGCCAAGCGCGTGGCCCTGGCGCTCACCCATCTGATCCGCACCCAGTTTCCCGGTGACGCCCTCCGCGTCGTGGTCTTCCACGACTCGGCGGAAGAGGTGCCGGTCTCCGCGCTCTCGCGGGTGCAGGTGGGACCCTATCACACCAACACCGCCGAGGGGCTCAAGCTGGCG
>DASSHL010000177.1:0-2566 GCA_035692845.1 Gemmatimonadales bacterium | reverse complement strand
CCAAAGTTGGTGCGGCCAGTTCCAGGCGCTGTAGGCACGTCGTCCACGGCAAGGACGAGGGCAGGCGGCTTTCGGCAAAGGCGCGGAAGTCAGCCTGCATCTCGGGCCGGATAACGAAGACAACACGGCCGAAGCCCGCGCGCCGCGCATCGAAGAGCGAATATTCCAGCAACGTTGCGCCGCCGGGGCCCACTCCCGTGAGCTGCTTGAGCCCACCAAAGCGACTGCCCATGCCCGCGGCAAGTACTACCAGGTCAGGTCCAGCGGGTTCGTTCGCCATTCGTGGAAGTGTAATCGCGCTGTTACGTTATCCGCATGACGCGCTGCGGACGAATCGCCCTGGCTGGCGCTCCCAATGCAGGGAAGTCCACCTTGCTCAATGCGCTGGTCGGCTCCCATATCGCCATCGTGAGCCCGCGACCGCAGGCGACCCGGCTGCCGGTTGTTGGTCTCCTGACCGAAGCTGACACCCAGTTCGTCTTCGTAGATCTGCCCGGGCTGCTCGAACCCGCCTACCTGATGCAGGCCCGGATGATGGCGGCGGCCCAGGAAGCGATTGCCTCGGCCGACGTCATCCTGCACTTGCATCCCGCACCCGACGCACCAGCGCCTGACTTCGCCCGTGCCGCCAGGCTCGAGATCCTGCCGCGCGCACCCGTCCTGCTCGTCTATACCAAGGCCGATCTGGTGGACGCTGCCGCGCGAACAGAGCTGGCGCAGGCCGCGCTAGCGATCAGCGCCCGCGAGCCAGAATCCCTTCGCCAGCTGCTTGCGCGCATCCGGCCGCTGCTTCCCGAGGGCGACTTTGCCTTTGATCCGGACGATGTGGGCACCCAGCCGCTCCGGTTCTTTGTGACCGAGTACCTGCGGGAGGCCGCATTCGAGCTGCTCCTGGACGAGCTGCCCTATGGGTTTGCCGCCGAGGTGGAGGAGTACCGGGAGTCGGAATCGCCGGTGTACATTCGGGTGACGCTGTTCGTCGAGCGCGAGTCCCAGAAGGGCATGGTGGTGGGCCGCGGAGGGCGCACCATCAAGGCCATCGGCGAGCACGCCCGGCGACGGCTTGAAGCGCTGCTCGGCGCCCACGTGTACCTCGATCTCTGGGTCAAGGTGCTGCCCAAGTGGCGCCGCAGCGCTCATGCGTTGACCCGTTTCGGTTTTCCCATCGCGGAATCGGAGTTGTCATGACCCTCAGCGCGGAACTGCTGGAGATTCTGGTGTGCCCGGTCTGCAAGGGAGACCTCGAGTATCACGAGGACCCGCCGGAGACACTTACCTGCCATGCGTGCCGTCTCGTCTATCCGGTCGAAGACGGCATTCCGATCATGCTCGTGGACGAGGCGAAGGCGCTTGACTGAACCGGGCGGCAGTCCCAGCGAAGCTGCGTTCGTCGAAGCGGCGCGGGCGGAGGCCGTTGCCCGCGGAAGCGACGCGATCTCGGCGGAACACCTGCTTCTCGTGGCCCTGGCCACCTCCGAGGCCGACGCCGCGCTTCAGAGTGCCGGCGTCTCGCCGGCGGAGCTGCGCCAGCGGGTGGAGGCGGGACTTCGTCCCGGCAAGGGCGAGGCGACGCCGGACGCCCTGGCGCTCTCGAGTCAGGGTCGTCGACTCGCTGCCGCCGCTGAGCGTGAGGCGGCCGCGCGCAACGAACCGGCAGGCACCAGCCACCTGCTGGTCGCTGCTTTCGCCGAGCCGCGCGGCTCGCTCGCGCGAGCCATGGCTGATCTTGGCGTCTCGCCACGCACGGTGCGCGACGCGGTCCATGCGGCAACCGGCTTGGCACCGGTGCCACGGGAGCCGCGGCAACGCGAGCGACAGCTCGCCAGTGAGCCGGAAGCCAAGGAGGCAGAGCAGGCTGCGCCATCGTCGCCCGCACCTGCCGCGCCACCGGAGCCTCGATCGTCAGCCAAGGCGGAACGAACGCCTCCGGCAGGGGGGGGCGAACCGGGAACGCGCCGCACCAAGCCGGAGCGGCGTCGCGAACGGACGCAGGACGAGAAGCGTTCGGAGCGGCGTGAGGTCCGGGCACCGGCAGCCGCCGTCGCGCCAGCCGCGGCACCGGCATCGGCCGAATCGGAGGCGAAGCCGAGACGGCCCCTGAAGCATTTGCGGAAAGATCCTGATGCGTGGGGACCCCTGTGGCGCCGGATCCTGCTGCTCGCCGTGCCAGCGGCGCTCTGGACGCACTATTCGGGGCAGGGACCGCTCACAGTCTTCCTCCTCTCCTGTGCCGGTGTGATTCCGCTGGCCGGCTTCATGGGCGACGCCACCGAGCATCTCGCGGCCCATACCGGACCGACCGTGGGCGGGCTGCTGAATGCCACCTTTGGCAATGCCGCCGAGCTGATCATCGGCCTGATGGCGCTGCGCGCAGGCGAGATTGAACTCGTCAAGTACTCCATTACCGGCAGCATCCTCGGCAACTTGCTGCTCATCATGGGCCTCTCGCTCGTGGCAGGCGGGCTTCGGACGAGCGAGCTGCGCTTCAGCAGGACGGCCTCCGGGATGAGCGCTGGCATGCTGGCGGCCGCCGTCGTGGGACTGGTATTTCCGGCGCTCCTGCACG
>DASSHL010000176.1:0-2879 GCA_035692845.1 Gemmatimonadales bacterium | reverse complement strand
GGCCGAGGGCTGAGCGACTGCTTCCGATGTGGCGACGCTCCCGCTCCCAAGAGTTCTGGAGAGGAGGGCGACTACGGTGGCTTCGAGAGCGCCTGAGGCGACGAGCCGTCGAATCGCCTCGGCCAACTCGATGGAAGCGACTCCGCTGAGCTCAGCCTGCGCGGCCGCACCACCCAGGGCGAGCGCTGGTGACGGTGGCAGGGATGAGCCGCGTGCAGCAGCGATCTCCGCTGCCGTCCCAGCAGCTTCGTACGTCGCCGCCACCAGGAAGGCTGCGTCCCACACCATTTGGATTGGGCGACCCGGACCCGCTCCGATGCTTCCGTGATGCGGGACGGCCACCGTTCCAGGTACCTGGCCCAGTCGCGAAACACGGCGGGCTGCTCGGAGATGGCGCGCGCGATACGCCTGGGATCCTCGCTGAGGGCGGCCTCGAGGATCGGCGACATCTGTGCAGCAAACGTCTCGAGTGTTTGCGTGATCTCTCCGCCGGGCTGTCCGGCCATCTCGGCACTCTGCGCAACCGCGTGCACCGCGATGGCGAATTGCATCACCTGAGATGCGATCAGCAGGCCTTGGTACTTCCTCCCGGCCTCCGCGGTTCGCCCTGCCATCGCCAGTGTCCTGGCGCGTTCCATTCGAGCGCACAGGTCTGGCAGGAACTGTTCGGCGAAGCCGACCCGGAACCATCGGACCTGGAAACGGTGGAGCCCGCGCGAGGTGTCCACCATTTCCGTGGCCCGGCGCACGAGCAAGGCATCCAGCAGGGCCAGGTCACGCGGAAGCGCGGGCGGCGAGCGCGGTTCGGTCAGCAGCGGGCAGTGCTCCTTGATCTCCGGCACACAGGCCAAGAGCACCGCCAGACCGACGGCCAGCCGCCTCATCCGCCCATATTCCCACTCCCTGCCGCGCTACATCCACCCGAGCCGGGGCCGCGCCACGTTCGTCATCCGGCTCTGGTCCCAGGGCGGATCCCACACCACGTCCACCTGCACCGCGCCGACGCCGGGGAGGGACAGGTGTAGACGGGCAGTAGCTGAAAATGCGCGAGACTAGCGAGATTAGCTCCAGAAGAACCTCCCGCGGGAGTGTCCCGCCGACGGTTGAAACTCGTCGAGGCGGCACCAGCATGACTTCTACCCGGCACGTCTGACATCCGCTGCACCGAGTTCGGCGTCGCGGGCGCGGAGGGCCGCGATGAGCTTGCCGATCTGGGCGTGGCCCTTGAGACGGCGGAAGCCGCGTGCGGACTCCAGCGCGCCGGTGGCCACCCAACGCAGGGCCATCGCGCCGCTGCGGCACCGGTCCACGCGCGCGCTCACCCGGCGGATGCCCTTGTTCAGGTTCTCGATGGGGTTCGTCGTCTCGAGCGTCTTCGCCAGCCAACCGGAGATGCCGAGCTTCTTCACCGTCAGCGTCTCCTCCATGCCCTCGCGCAGGCTGGACGCGGCGCTGGGCTGCTTCTTGCCGAGCGACCGCGCCAGGTTCTGCAGTTGGGCGAGCGCCAGCTCGTAGCTTACCGCCGCGTACGCCTCGCTCAGGGCGGCGCGCGTCTGCGCCCGCATCTGGTCGGGCAGGTGGTCGAGGACGTTTCGCTTCTTGTGCACCTGGCAGCGCTGGACCGGCGCGTACTGGCCGAAGACGTCGTTGACCGCCTTCCGCAGCCCCTTCCCGCCGTCGATGACGACGAGGAGGCTGCGGTCTGCCGGCACCCCGCGGGCGACCAGGTCCGCCAGCATCTCCCGGCACAGCGTCGCGTTCTCCGTGCTGCCCTCCCGGAAGGCGAGCACGTGCTTGTCTCCGGTGTCGTCGACGCCCAGCACCACCAGCACCACGTGCTCGTGGAGCTGGATGCCGTCGATGAGCAGCGCCAGCCAGGTGCGGTCGCCCAGCGGTTGCGCGAGCGCGGCCTCGAGCTGCTCCTGCGTCTTGGCCACGAAGCGCCGGCTCACCGCGCTCTTGCTCGTCGCCGTCTCCGTCAGCCCCGCCGGCGCCGGCTCCAGAGAGCGCGCGTACTTCCTGGTGCTCACCCCGACCAGCATCTGTTCCAGCGCGCGCTCCGTGAGCGGGTCCTCCGCCTGGAGCCGGCGGTACGTCTCCAACTCCACCTCGTGGCCGTCCTGCCGCACCCGCGGGCGCCGCAGCTTCACCTTCCGCCCGCCGAGCACCACCTCGCCCTGGCGTGCACCCCACCGGCTCGCCAGTCCTTCCCCTCGCTCGTAGCGCGGACCGCACAGCTGGGCGAGCTCCTCGGTGAACAGCGCGGCGGCGATCGCCAGCCCGCCCTTCACCATCAGCTCGCGCAGATCCGCGCCCACGTCCACGAGCACCTCCCCGACCGTGACCGCGCGCTGCTCCTGGACTACTTCCCTCGGTATCTGCTTCCTGCTTGTCTTCCCCATGGCGGCTCCTTGTTCCTGACAGACCCGAGTCTTCACCGACTCGGGGGAGCCGCCTCTTCAAATCTCAACCGTCCTTGGGACACTCCCCGCTTCTTCTCAGGCTACCATAGCGACGCCACGTCATTCCCTTCGACATCCTGAGGAGAACCTTGAGTAAACGCCATGGGGTTCACGAGCAACAGAAGCAACTAAAGAAGAAACGTCGCAGAGCTGAAAAACAGGCACGCGGCCTGGGCTTAAGCACTCAGGCGCCCGGCCCGAACCAGCCCCCGCCGATTCGGCTAGCCCTCGCCAAACACATTGGCGTCAAGGCCATCCTCCAAACAGCCAACAACATGGCTCCCCCGGACCTTGCTAGCGCCGACTCAAGCCGCGAACCTTTCCCCAAAACCTTCGCACTCCTTCCACTCCATTCCCAATACGCCCCCTCCGACAATCTAGACACAGAAACCACCTTCGCCGCAGTGCTACTATCAC
>DASSHL010000175.1:0-2070 GCA_035692845.1 Gemmatimonadales bacterium | reverse complement strand
CGCGGGAGTTCTACACCGAGATTCGCACGGTGCAGGTGGCCGGGTGAAGGAATTTCCAGCCACCATCCGGGCCGTGGACTCGCACACGGAAGGCGAGCCCACGCGCGTCGTGGTGGAAGGCTGGCCGACGCTCACCGGCCGGACCATGGCGGAACGACGAGACGAGTTCGCGCGTCACCATGACCAGCTGCGGAGTGCTGTCGTCTGCGAGCCCCGGGGTCATGATGCTCTCGTGGGCGCGTTGCTCACGCCACCCGAGCACCAGGACTCCGCTGCCGGCGTGATCTATTTCAACAACGTGGGCTGTCTCGGCATGTGCGGCCACGGGACGATCGGCGTTGTCCAGACGCTGCGCTGGCTCGGACGCCTGTCCAGCGGCGCGGTCCGGCTGGACACTCCCGCTGGCACGGTCGAAGCCACGCTCTCGGACGACGGGCTGGTGACGATTACGAATGTCCCGTCGCACGTCCATGCGCTGGATGTGGAGGTCGATGTTCCGGGGCTGGGCCGCATCGTGGGTGACATCGCCTACGGTGGCAACTGGTTCTTTATCGTCCACACCGACGAACCGTTGACGCTCGCGCGCGTGGGAGAGCTGACCCAGCGCACCGAAGCGCTCATGGCGTCGCTCGATGCGCAGGGCATCACCGGTTCCGATGGCGCGCGCATTGATCACGTCGAGCTCTCGGGCCCACCGGTGCGGCCCGACGCCGACGGCCGCAACTTCGTGCTGTGTCCCGGCGGTGCATATGACCGCTCACCCTGCGGGACCGGGACATCGGCCCGCCTGGCGACACTGCACGCTCGCGGCCTGCTCGAGCCGGGCCAGCGCTGGCGACAGGAAAGCATCACTGGCAGCCTGTTCACTGGCTGGCTCGACGAGTGCGATGGCGCGCTTGTTCCGCATATCCAGGGACGTGCCTGGGTCACCGGCGAGGTGATACTGGCATTTTCCCCCGATGATCCATTCAGGGCGGGCTTCACGGCGGCACGGTGAGAGGCCAGCCTGACCTCATCATCGTCGGCGCCGGCGTCGTCGGCGCCGCCTGTGCCATGTACGCCGCCGAGGCGGGGCTGGCTGTACTGGTACTTGAGCGTGACCGGCCAGCTGGCGGAGTAACGTCGGCAGGGATGGGCCACATCGTGGCGATGGACGATTCGCCGGCGCAGCTCACGCTCACCGCATTCTCGCGCGGATTGCTGGCGAACCTTGCGGCCGATCTTCCCGCTGTCGTGGAGTACGACCGGTGCGGCACCATCTGGGTGGCCGCTTCCTCCGATGAGCTCGATGCTGCGCGCGCCAAGTGCGAGCTCTACCACTCAAACGCACTCCGTGCAGAGCTGCTGGATGCTCGCTCGCTGGCGTCGGCTGAACCGCAGCTGCGGCCTGATCTCGCAGGCGGCGTGCTTGTTCCCGACGACGGTGTGCTCTACCAGCCCGTGTTCACGCGCTGGCTGCTCGACCGGGCGCAGCGCTCAGGTGCGGTGGTCCGGAGTGGCGTGGCGGTGCACGCACTCTCTCGGCACGGGGTGCAGAGCAATGCCGGCCCCCTGGCGGGAGGCGCCACGCTGATTGCGGCTGGTACCGACACCTGCCAGCTGCTGCCGATGCTTCCCATCATTCCGCGCAAGGGCCATCTGGCGGTGACGGCTCGCATGCCCGGCACCGTACGGCACCAGCTGGTGGAGCTGGGCTACCTGCAGAGCGCCCACGCCATGACCCGCTCCTCCGTGGCATTCAACGTCCAGCCGAGGCGTACCGGGCAGCTGCTGATTGGCTCGTCGCGTGAACTCGCCGGGGCCGATCGCAGCATGAATCGCGCGGTGCTGGGGCAGATGCTGGCCCGGGCAATCTCGTTCATGCCTGTCATCGCGGACATTGACGTGCTGCGTGTATGGACCGGAATGCGTCCGGCCACCTCCGATGGACTTCCGTTCATCGGACGCGTTCCCGGCCGTGCCAGGGTCTGGGTGGCGTCGGGACACGAAGGGCTTGGCATCACAACCGCGCTGGGGACCGGGGCCATTGTCACCGCACTGCTCACCGGCACCGAGTCACCTGTCAACGCT
>DASSHL010000174.1:0-2290 GCA_035692845.1 Gemmatimonadales bacterium | reverse complement strand
CGACGCGCTGGACACCATTGAGTTCGGCGCCGTGCTGGAGCTGGTGGCCGCCCGCGCCGCCGGTCCCCTGGGCGCGGAGCGCGTCCGCCGTCGCCGCCCCACCACGGATACCGGCTGGATCGCGCGTGAACTTGCTCGGGTCGAGCAGGTAGCGGTGCTCTTCCGGCGGCGTGATGGCCTGCTCACGGAACCGGTGGACGACGTAGCGCCGGCACTGGCCCGGCTCCGCATCGAGGGCAGCCTGCTCGACGGCCACGAGCTGGCAGCCCTGAGGCGGCTGATCGCCACTGCGCGCCGAGTGGCGGATGACCTGGGGCGGGTGAGGGAGCAGGCGCCGCTCACTCTCTCGCTTTGCGCGGAGCCACTGCCGAGGGGTATCGAGCGCCGGCTGGAGCTGTCGGTGGATGACGATGGCCAGCTGCTCGACACTGCGAGTCCAGCGCTCTCCGCTGCCCGGCGCGAGGTGCATGCGGCGCGCGCGCGGCTGGTGAAGCGGCTCGAGTCGATTCTCCATTCGCTCGATCCGGCGGGTGGTGCGGAGGGCTCGGTGACACTACGTCAGGGCCGCTACGTGATTCCCGTGCGGCGAGATCTCCGCGCGCGGCCGGAGGGGATCATCCACGACGAGTCGGCGAGCGCCGGTACGCTCTTCATTGAACCCAGCGCTGCCGTCGAGCTGGGCAATGACTTCCGCGAAGCGCAGGTGGCGGAGGAGCGAGAGACCCTCGTGGTCCTGCGGGAGCTGACCAATCTGCTCCGCCCGGTTCGGCCGGACTTGCTGGCGGCATTCGAGATGTGCATCGCGGTCGATGATCTCGTGGCCCGCGCCCGCTGGGCGGCAGAACTCGACGCCCATGCACCGCTCATGGCGCCGGCGCCCTCCGAACTGCGAATCCTTCGCGGGCGGCATCCGCTGCTGCTGGCCCAGGAGCAGGCCGTGATCCCGTTCGACCTGCGGATGGACGCCAGCGAGCGAACGCTGCTCGTCAGCGGGCCCAATACCGGTGGCAAGACGGTGCTGCTCAAGGCCGTTGCGCTCTTCAGTGCGCTTGCACAGAGTGGCATTGTTCCGCCTGTGGCGGAGGAGTCCCGGCTTCCGGTCTTCAGTCGCCTTGCCGCTGACATCGGTGATCGACAAAGCATCGCGGCCAGCCTCTCCACGTTCAGCGCGCACGTTCGCACCCTCGGCGCCATCCTGCACCAGGCCGACAGCGCGACGCTGGTGCTGCTGGACGAAATTGGCAGTGGGACCGACCCCGCCGAAGGCGCGGCGCTCGCCGCCGCGTCGGTCACCCAGCTGACCAGGCGCGGTGCGCTGACGCTGGCGACAACGCACCTGGGCAAGCTCAAGACCCTGGCCCACGAAGAGCCAGGCGTGGTGAATGCTTCACTGCAGTTCGACGCGGCGACGCTCACACCCACGTATCATTTTCAGAAGGGAATTCCGGGCCGCAGCTATGGGCTGGCCATTGCCCGCCGCCTGGGTCTGGCGCCTGACGTGCTTGCCAGCGCCGAGCAGCGGGTGCCCGACGCCGAGCGGAGCTTCGATGCGCTGCTCGCCTCGGTCGAGGAGAGACAGCGCGACGTAGAGCGTCGCGAGCTGGAACTCGCTGAACGCGAAGGCATCGCCGCGGAACTCAACGACCGGCTCTCGGCGCGCGAAGCGCGCGATCTGGCTCGCGCCACCGAATTGGACCGGCGTGAACGCGATGCCGACCGTCGCGCGCGGAGGGAAGCGCGTGAGCACCTCCTGGCTGCCCGGCGCACCGTGGAAGAAGCGCTGGCGGCCGCCAGGGGCGCGGTAGATGAGGAACGGGCGCGGGAAGCGCGCCGGGTGCTGGAGGATGAAATCCGGGCGCAGGGCACCCTCCTCGCGGCGGATGAAGAAGCCTCCGCACTGCTTACGGGTGCGGATGGCGCGGGGCTTACAGTGGGGGACGCAGTGGTCACGACCGCGGGCGTGCGCGGTACCCTGCTCGAACTGCGCACGGACGCCAGGGCGGTAATCGCGGCGGGCGCAATGCGCATGGTGGTGCCGATCGAAGGCTTGACGCGGGACGCGAGGCGCGGGGCGCGGGCGGAAGCGCCCCGTAGCCCGGACGGGCCCACGGTCACCGCGCCGATGGAGATTGACCTCCGAGGCATGACCGGCGACGAGGCGGAAGCGGCGACGCTGGCGGCGCTGGATGCGGCGATATTGGCCGAGCATCCGTTGCTGCGCATCATTCACGGCATGGGGACAGGCGTCGTGCGCGAGCGCGTGCGCCGCACCGTCAAGCGCGATCGCCGC
>DASSHL010000173.1:0-4531 GCA_035692845.1 Gemmatimonadales bacterium | reverse complement strand
GCCACGCCGATCCACCCTTGCCGGGACGTTACGTCATAGACGCGGCTGTCGGGCAAGCCTCGGCCACGGTCAATCATCTCGACCCGGCCCGATCCCGGATCCATGCGCGCCAGTCCCTGGTCGGTGGCGAGCCAGAGTGAGCGGCCCATCCCGACCATGCGGCGCGCGGTGCCGAAGGGCAATCCGGTGGCAGGCGGGCCCTGCAGATAGCGAAAGTCGCGCAGGTCGGACGAGGCATAGGTCATCGCCGCGTAGTTTCCGGTGGTCCGTTCGCTTGCCGTCCAGATGCCGCCTGGCGCGGCGAACAGTGCGGTGACCGACGGGCCCAGCACGCCGAACGGCAGCCGCTCCGGTATTGCTGCGCCTTCCTGCAGGTAGAACAGTCCCGCGCCGGCGGTGCCCAGGTACCAGCCCTGCCGGTCGAAGCTCTGGGCCGCAGAGGTGAACTCCGCCTGCGCCATCCTGCCGTCCAGCAGGAACGAACTCGACATCGCCGCCACCGAAGGATGTTGCTGCAGAAACTGCTGGGCACTCACCGGCAGGAGCGCGCGCACAGGCGCGCTGGCGACTGACGCCGCCACGCCACCCCGGGAGACCTCGAACCAGCCCCCGGCAGTGCGCAGCAGGAGCCCACCCAGCGGATTTGCCAGGTCGAACGCGATGCCGCTGATGCGGCCCGGAGCCGCGCCGCTGGTCCAGAGCCGCAGATTCGGCTCGTAGTGAACCCAGGCGTTGGGCTTGGCCAGCCAGAGCGAATTGTCGAGCGGATCAGCCAGGGAGACGAACACGCCGCGCAGGAGATCGGGATTGGGCGGATCAACCGTACCTTCCCACTCGCGGAATTGCGCCTGGCGGACGAGGAGTTGATCGGCAGAGGTGGCGTAGATCCGGTCGGAGGCAGCGGCCACGGAAGTAATGGTGGAAAAATCGCCCACCACGACCCGATCCTCGGGCCGCCAGTCGCGGGTAGGAGCCTGGGCGGTGAGCGACAATGGCGCACCGGTCGCGCCGAACGCCACTAACACGCCGAATCGCCTAACTAGTTGTGAATAAGACCTATATGGCTTGCTATATAAAGTCATTTCTCAATCTCAGATGCTGGCTGGCTGGGGCAGTTCCCACAAAATGGGAGGCTGAACCCGCCTCACACCTGCCCGGCGCAGCTGCCAGTCCCGCCATACATCGGGAAGCGCCTCGATCACATCCGCTGGCCGCATGGCGTGGGCCGTATGACGCCGGGCGCCTATATCTCCGGCGTCACCCAGCGCCTGAGCCGCCAGCGCACCGACGAGCAACGGCTCCTTCAGCTGTGCGAGAAATGTACCGGCAACCCCGCTCAGGACATCGCCACTGCCGCCTGTGCCCAAGCCGGGATTTCCCGCAGCAACGGTCCATGCCGACCGATCCGGGCCCGCCACAACCGTGGGCACTCCCTTGAGCAGGACCACAACGCCGAGCCGCTGGGCGGCGTCCCTGGCGGCGCCCCACGGATCGACCTCACGCTCCGCGTCCAGGTCCGGTACCAGCGTTCGAAACTCCCCCGGATGTGGAGTGATAAGTGCCGGCTTCCCCGCCAGCGCACTCGCCAGCTTGTCGGCCTGGCCCTGGAACACGGTGAGCGCGTCCGCATCGAGGACGAGTTGCTTCGACACCGCGGCGGTGGCCAGGATGAATGGCACACGATCCTCGGCTCGACCCATCCCCGGCCCGAGCACCACGGCATCGGCCCTGGCGGCGAGCGCCAGTACTTCGTCACCCGGATCCGGCCCGAGGACGCACTCCTGGGTCAGGATTTCCGGTTCGGCCAGCCGCAGTTCATCGATGGTCTCCGCGGGTGCCATCGCATGCACGTAGCCGGCGCCGGCGGCGAATGCCGCACGCGCGGCCATGCGCACGGCGCCTGACATGCCGGGTGCGCCGCCGATGATGACGACTCGGCCGCGCGTACCCTTGTAGTCATGCGACCTGAAGGCGGGGAGCTGGTGCGCGGCCCACTCGTCGGTGACGACGCGAGGCCACGCTGTGTCCGCGGAAGGCAGTCCGATGTCGAGCACCACGATGGCGCCCGATTCATCGCGCGCGAGCAGATGCCCGCGCCTGGGACCGCCGAAGGTGATGGACAGGTCGGCGTGGGCGTTACCATGCACCACCCCAGTCCCGAGATCGAGTCCGGTGGGTCCATCGAGTGCAACGATGGGAGTTCGCAAGTCGTGCAGGCGGTCGAGGAGCGTCTGGGCTGGCGCTCGCGGCACACCGCGCGCGCCGGTACCGAGGATGGCGTCGACAGCGAGTGCGGCGGTGGGCCAAGGGCCGTCCGGCGCGAGGGGGCGAACGCCCGACGCCAACGCGAGCTGCGCGACACTGGAGCAGAGTGGCGACCGCTCGCCTTCGAGCGACGCAACCCAGACCGAAGCGCCGGCCGCGGCGAGCGCCCGCGCCACCACCCAGCCATCGCCGCCGTTGTTGCCGGTGCCTGCGGCAATGATGACGCCGCCGGCGACCTGGTCTGCAAAGCGGGTGGCGATCACATGCGCGGCGCCGCGGCCGGCCGCGTCCATCAGCGTGCCGAGGTGGATTCCGGCCTGGCTCGCGCGGGTGTCCCACGCCGCGGCATCCTTCGCGCCCAGCACTGGCAGGAGTGGAGGCGTCATGTACGGCGAGCGGGCCATGCCGGGCGGCCTACTTCACGCCATGCCCGATGGTCCGGCCGATGGAGATTTCGCCGTTGTCGATGCGGATGTTGAAGCCGCATTCGGGATTGGTGCAGACCCACGCCTTGTACATGATTGGCGCACCATCCCGTCCGTAGTCGGACAGGGGGATCAGTCTCCCGGTGGTGCACTTCTGACAGACCGGCCATTCCCGCTGCTCCATGCATCCCTCCGTCAGCCCGTCGCGGTTTTGGGAACTCCCTGCCAGTCGTAGTGGCCGCCGAACACATCGGCAAACTAGTAGACCGCGGCGAAATCGGCTTCGCGATCTCCGGGCTGGGTCACCAGCAGCCCGACATCCACCAGCGTGTAGACGATCCGCCCGAAATCATCGGTGCGCGCGATGCCCCAGTGTGACAGCACCGTCCCCGCCATGAGCCCGAACTGCTGCACCGCAAAGCCATGGCAGGCCCACGCGAGCTCGGCCCCGCTTACATGACGCCGCGCCTCCAGCCCTGATTGAAGGTACTCCACGGCTGCGAGCACGAACAGATAGGCCCGCTCGTCGTAGTGGCCTCCCTGCCGGCGGATTCGCGCCATGACGCTGTCGGAGAACTGCAGCTCATTCATACGGCGACGCGTGGCCTCGCAGCGTAAAGTGGATACAGGGCCGTCAACTCGTGCACCTCGCGCCGGATGCCGTGCAGCGTGGCTTCGTCCTGGCGTTCCAGCGCGAGCGCAATGAAGCCCGCGATTCGCTCCATCTCCTCCACACCCATGCCGCGGGTGGTGAGTGCTGGCGTGCCGATCCGGATGCCGCTGGTGACGAAGGGCGACTGCGGATCGTCGGGCACCGTATTCTTGTTGACGGTGATGCCGGCCTGGCCGAGGAGCTGTTCCGCCAGTTTGCCGGTGAGGGCGCGTCGGCGCAAGTCTACCAGCATCAGATGCGTGTCGGTGCCGCCCGACACGATATCGAAACCCGCCTCCATCAAGCCGTTCGCCAGCGCGCGGGCATTCTCCACCACACGCGCCGCGTAGCGCTGGAACTCGCCGGTCTGCGCCTCGCCGAACGCCACCGCCTTGGCGGCAATGATATGCTGCAGCGGCCCGCCCTGCGTGCCCGGAAAGACCGACTTGTCCACCGCCTTGGCGAGATCAGCCTGGCAGAGGATCAACCCGCCACGCGGGCCACGCAGTGTCTTGTGCGTGGTGCTGGTGACGACCTGCGCGTGGGGAACGGGTGAGGGATGGACGCCGCCCGCCACCAGCCCGGCGAAGTGGGCCATGTCCACCAGCAGCGTGGCACCCACCTCGTCGGCGATGCTGCGGAACAGGGCGAAGTCGATGATCCGCGCGTAGGCGCTGCCTCCGGCGATGATGAGGCCTGGCCGCTCGCGTCGGGCCATGTCGCGCACCATGTCGTAATCGATACGACCGCTGGCGGGCGCCACGCCATAGTGCACCGCGTGCCAGATGGTCCCGCTGTGGCTCACCTTGGCGCCATGCGTCAGGTGGCCGCCATGCGGCAGCGACATGCCGAGCAGGGTGCCACCGGGCGGCAGCACGGCCATGAAGGCAGCGAAGTTGGCCTGGGCGCCGGAGTGGGGCTGGACGTTGGCGTGATCGGCCGAGAACAACGCACAGACACGATCGATGGCCAGCTGCTCGACCTGGTCGACCACCTCGCATCCACCGTAGTAGCGCCTGCCCGGATACCCCTCGGCGTACTTGTTGGTGAGCGGCGTGCCGGCCGCATCGAGGACCGCCCGGCTCGCGAAGTTCTCGCTCGCGATCAGTTCCAGGCCTTCCCGCTGGCGCGCAAGTTCCTGGTCCACCAGGCGAGCAACGAGCGGGTCGCCCTGGCGGAGGGTGGCATT
>DASSHL010000172.1:0-2767 GCA_035692845.1 Gemmatimonadales bacterium | reverse complement strand
TAGGCGGCGGATTCCGCGTCGTGATGGTGCCGAAGGACCGGGAGACGGTGGAGCACTGGGGCGAGTATCTTCGCATCGAGCCGCCCTCGCTGCTCTCATTCACCTGGATCTCGAAGAACACCGACCGCTGGCCGAGCGAAGTGACCATCGAGTTCCGTGAAGAGGGCGACGGCACCGAGCTGGTGCTCACGCATCGAGGACTGCCGGAGAAGGCGGTGAACGGGCATCGGGCGGGATGGACGGAAATCATCGAGCAGCTGGAGCAGGTGGTGGCGGAGAAGCGGTGACAGGTTCGACGCCCGCTTCGTGCGGCTCCCAGCTCATTGGCCCCTGCTGCGGCCGGCACATGGCGCCGATGTCCGCGCCACTCCGTCCGCGAAGCCGCCATCGCGCTCTGGACCCCGGTTTGCACCCGGGTGACGAACGGGCGAGTGTTGATGCGTGGCCCACGACCCACGACCCGCGACCCGCAGCTTGTCCTGAGCGCAGCGAAGGAACCCGCGACCCATGACCCGCGACCCGCGACCCATGACCGCCTTTTCCCGCCGCTCGTTCGTTGCCGCATCCGCAGCGCTGCCGCTGCTGCCGCGCCTCAACTTTGCCAGCCTGTTGGGCGACTCCGCCACGAGTCGCATCAAGGCACGACCGTTCGACCTCCGCCAGGTGAAGCTCGGCGCCGGCCCCTTCCGCGACGCGATGGAAGTGAACCGCCGCTTCCTCCTCTCACTCGATCCCGACCGCCTTCTCCACAACTTCCGCGTGACAGCGGGAATTCCCTCCAGCGCCGAGCCGCTGGGTGGATGGGAAGCGCCCGACAATGAACTCCGGGGCCACTTCGTGGGCCACTATCTCTCCGCCTGCTCCATGCTCGGCGCCAGTCTCGACGACAGTGAGCTCTCAGCTCGCAGCTCTCAGCTCACAGCTGAGTTCGCGAAGTGCCAGCAGCCCAACGGTTACCTGAGCGCATTTCCCGAGGAGTTCTTCGACCGGCTCCGCGATGGCCGCGGCGTGTGGGCGCCGTTCTACACCCTGCACAAGATCATGGCGGGATTGCTCGATACGTACACCTATAATGAAAGCGACCAGGCGCTCCAGGTGCTGCGCGGGATGGTGCGGTGGACTGGCGGCTGGACAGGTCCGTTCTCCAGCGCCCACATGGCCCGGGTGCTGGAACGTGAATACGGCGGGATGAACGAGGTGCTCTACGAACTCTCCGCCGCCACCGGTCGGGACAGCTACCAGCCGCTGGCGCACAAGTTTGACCAGGACGTGTTCTTCACGCCACTCGCCGAGGGCCACGACGAGCTCGACGGACTCCACGCCAATACCAACATCCCCAAGGTGATCGGCGCGGCGCTCCGCTACGAACTCACCGGCGAGCCACGCTACCGGCGCATCGCCGAGTATTTCTGGGAGACCGTCACCAGCCGCCGGAGCTACTGCACCGGTGGCACCAGCGACGACGAGGGCTGGCACGACGCCGACACGCTCTCGAAGCAGCTGGGCGGCTATACCCACGAGTGCTGCTGCACCTACAACATGCTGAAGCTGACCCGCCACCTCTTCGGCTGGTCGGCCGATCCCGCGCTCGCCGATTTCTATGAACGCGCGCTCTTCAACGGCGTGCTTGGCACGCAGCATCCCGCCGACGGGCAGAAACTCTATTACGTGGCGATGCAGTCGGGCTACTGGAAGCTCTTCGGCCAGCCGCTGCACAGTTTCTGGTGCTGCAGCGGCACCGGCGCCGAGTCGCACGCCAAGTTCGGCGACAGCATCTATTTCCATGATGACGACGGAATCTGGGTCAACCTCTTCATCGCGTCCGAGGTGAACTGGGCGGAGAAGGGCGTCACGCTCACGCAGGACACCAGGTTCCCGGATGAAGATTCCACCACGCTTACGGTGCGCTGCAAGCGGCCTGTCCACATGGCATTGCGGGTCCGGGTGCCCTATTGGGCCACGCAGGGCGGCAGCGCCATGCTCAATGGCAGGAAGCTCGACGCGTTTGCGGCGCCGAGCAGCTACCTGGTGCTCGATCGGGTCTGGAAGAACGGCGACACGGTGAAGGTGACGATGCCGATGTCGCTCCGTGCGTGTGCCATGCCGGATGATCCGAACGTGCAGGCGTTCATGTACGGACCGCTGGTGCTGGCAGGGAAGCTGGGAACAGAAGGACTCACGGCGGAGACGCTCAGGGCCGCGCCCACCAAGCCAAGGGCGATACCGGAGTACCTGACCAAGCCGATTGACGCGCCGGTGCTCAAGCCACCGAGTGATGACCTGGCGTCATGGATCAGGCCGGTGGCAGGGAAGTCGCTCGAGTTCCGCACGACTGGGCAGGAACAGGATGTGACGCTGGTGCCGTTCAATCGGGTGCTGGATGAGCGGTATGCTTTGTATTGGGCGTGGGACGTGGGGCCTGGGGCGTGAGGCGTGTCATCCTGAGGTCGCTCCGCACCCTCGCAATGACGCGCCTTACAGGGTCGCAGCCTTAAGGCCCATGCCCCAAGCCCCAAGCCCTCAGCCCTTCTTCCGATCCCTCCCGAACGGGTCTCCCTTGATGGCTTCGGTGTGCGCGGCGCAGAGCCAATGGTTGTTGCGGCGCACCCAGGTGGAGGACTCGACGGCGTCGAGCTTCACCGGCTTCCCGTCCACGGTCAGCTCCTCGTGCACCTCGTAGCCGACGGCGACTACATCGTCAACCAGCTGATGGATCTGCGTGTCGCCGGTGATTGCGAAATTCTTCAGGGTCCAGTTCGGATTCTTC
>DASSHL010000171.1:0-2348 GCA_035692845.1 Gemmatimonadales bacterium | reverse complement strand
ATGCCCTCACATATATCTCCCCGCCCCGCTCCCGGAACTCCTCCGCCTTGGCGGCCATGCCGGCGGCCTGGTCGCGGATGTCCTGCGAAATCCGCATGGAGCAGAACTTGGGGCCGCACATGGAGCAGAAGTGCGCCACCTTGGCGCCGTCGGCGGGCAACGTTTCATCGTGGTAGGCAAGCGCCGTCACCGGGTCCAGTGCCAGGTTGAACTGGTCTCGCCAGCGAAACTCGAACCGCGCCCGTGAAAGCGCATCGTCCCACTCACGCGCGCGCGGATGGCCCTTGGCAAGGTCCGCGGCGTGGGCGGCGATCTTGTAGGCAATGACGCCCGCCTTCACGTCGTCCCGGTTGGGAAGCCCGAGGTGCTCCTTGGGCGTGACATAGCAGAGCATGGCGGTGCCATACCAGCCAATCATGGCCGCGCCGATGGCGCTGGTGATGTGGTCGTAGCCCGGCGCAATGTCGGTGGTGAGCGGTCCCAGGGTATAGAACGGCGCCTCGCCGCACCACTCGAGCTGCTTGTCCATGTTCTCCTTGATGAGATGCATGGGGATATGGCCCGGGCCTTCATTCATCACCTGCACGTCGTGCTCCCACGCAATCGTGTTCAGCTCGCCCTGGGTCTTCAATTCGGCGAACTGTGCCTCGTCGTTGGCATCGGCGATGCTGCCGGGACGAAGCCCATCGCCCAGCGAGAAGGAGACGTCGTACGCCGCCATGATCTCGCAGATTTCCCGGAAATGGGTGTACAGGAAGTTTTCCTGGTGATGCGCGAGGCACCACTTGGCCAGAATCGAGCCGCCGCGTGAGACGATCCCGGTGACGCGATTGGCCGTGAGCGGCACGTAGCGAAGCAGCACGCCGGCGTGCACGGTGAAATAATCCACCCCCTGCTCGGCCTGCTCGATCAGCGTGTCACGGTACGCGTCCCACGTGAGATCCTCCGCCACGCCACCGACCTTCTCCAGCGCCTGGTATATGGGCACGGTCCCGATCGGCACCGGCGAATTCCGGAGAATCCACTCGCGCGTCTCGTGAATCTGCCGGCCGGTGGAGAGGTCCATCACCGTGTCGGCGCCCCAGAGCGTGGCCCAGCGCAGCTTCTCGACCTCGTCCTCGATGGACGAACTCACGGCCGAGTTGCCGATGTTGGCGTTGATCTTCACCAGGAAGTTGCGGCCGATGATCATTGGCTCGAGCTCGGGATGGTTGATATTGGCCGGGATGATGGCGCGCCCCCGGGCCACTTCGCTCCGCACAAACTCCGCCTCCACCCCCTCGCGGATGGCGATGTACTCCATTTCCTCGGTGATTTCGCCGCGACGGGCGTAGTGAAGCTGGGTGAGAGGAGCGGTGCCGCGAAGCGGGCCGTCGGTCGTCGGTCGTCGGTCGTCACCCTCGAAGACTGATGGCCGAAGACTGATGACCTGCCTGCGAGCAATCCACTCCCCCCTCACAGACGGCAGCCCGTCCCGCACGTCGTGGCCTTCGGGCCCACTCGTGTCATAGACGCGCAGTGGCGGCTCGCCGCCCGAGAGCGCGATCTCGCGCATCGGCACGCTGACGCCGCGGGGGCCATCAACGTACACCTTGGTGGAATTGGGAAACGCGTCAGCCAGGGTCGTAGCGGGCGACGGAGCGGCGGTGGTGGCCATGCGGGACTCCTTGCATTGGCCGGCGGAGGGGACTGCTCTCTGCCGCGCTCCCTCCGCCGGTGTAAACCGGATCAGGTTCCAAGGGTGTCGTCTCAATCGGGAGGTGCCCGATGCCCCTGGCGGCAGTCTGGAAGATAGGGCAGGATGGGCAGGATGGGCAGGATGGGCAAGCCGAAGCTTGCCGTGCATCACCCGCCCATCCTGCCCATCCTGCCCATCCAGAAGCCCCTTCTCCCAAACCGCCTTCTCGCCCGCTTCGCTACCCAATGGTCCCGTTGAAGTGCGCGCCGTCCGTGCCGCAGCCTACGCCCTGCACCCAGAGCGTCTGATTGCCCGGGAGATTCGGCGCGAGATCCGTATCCGAAATGATGATGATGGCCCTGAAGGACGCATCGTCCCCGTCACCGGCCCGGTAGAAATCGGCGAGGAGCACCGCTGTCCGGGCATCGGTCACCGCGATCTTCGGCGTGTCCGCGCCGGTGCACTTGAACCCGGCGGACGTGAGCAGCTGGGCCGAATCCCACCGCACACCCTCATTGATGCCGCAGCCGGTCAACGGTCCCTGAAAGACTCCCTCGACACAGTCGAAGCCACCGGATGCCGAGACGGAGGTCGGCGTCGGCAGCGTATTCGAGGCGGTGGAGATATCGAATGATCCGCCGCCCGTCAGCCGCACCACACCAGTCGGAAA
>DASSHL010000170.1:0-2597 GCA_035692845.1 Gemmatimonadales bacterium | reverse complement strand
CGATTTCATTTATGTCGCAGATGCCGCGGAATGCAATGTGCGCGCCGCGAAGGCTGCGATCACCGACGGCTGCTACAACGTCGGGAATGGCGTCAGCACCACCATCAAGGAAATCTGCGAACTGCTGCTCCGGCTCACCGGCAGCGAACACCTCGGCATTCACTATGAGCCCGCCGGCCAGACTTTCGTCACGCGCCGGCTCGGCTCGACCGTGGCCGCCGAGCGCGACCTGGGCTTCCGCGCAACGACGGATGTCGAGGAGGGGTTGCGGCGCCTGATCTCCTGGCGGCAGGCGCACAAGGAGGCGGTAGCGGAGCGCCAGCGCGCCGTGGGCGTGGCGACCGACTGATGTGCGGCATTGCTGGGGTGCTGGACCTCCGGGGCAACCCCGTGGCGCACGAGACGGTGCAGCGCATGACCGATGCGATCGCGCACCGGGGACCGGACGGGGAAGGGCACTGGCGCGAAGGGCCGGTGGGCCTGGGACACCGGCGGCTTGCAATCATTGATTTGTCGCCTGCGGGTCACCAGCCAATGCTCGACGAGAACGGCGCCGCAGTGCTGGTGTACAATGGCGAGATCTACAATTTTCGTGAACTCCGCTCCGAGCTCGAACGATTCGGCCGCCGCTTCCGCTCGCAATCCGACTCCGAAGTGCTGCTGCAGGCCTATCGCGAATGGGGTCCGGCATGCCTTGAGCGATTCAATGGCATGTTCGCCTTCGCGATCTGGGACCGGTCGAGCCAACAGCTCTTCCTCGCGCGCGACCGCCACGGAGTCAAGCCGCTCTACTGGTGGACCGACGGGCGGCGCTTCGCGTTCGCCTCCGAGATCAAGGCGTTGCTCACGCTTCCCGACCTTCGCCGCGAGGTTTCGCTTCCCGCGCTCCATCAGTACTTCACCTTCCAGAACATCTTCACCAGCGAGACGCTCTTTCAGGGCGTGGAGCTCCTGTCGCCGGGTCACACGCTGACCGTGAGTGTCGAGGGCGGTGTGGGCGCACCCGCTCGCTATTGGGACTATCGGTTCGGCGCCGACGAGCTTCGGCTCGACGAGGCGGAATGCGTGGATGCGCTTTTCGGCACTTTCCAGGAAGCCGCGGTCCGCCAGCTGGTGAGTGACGTCCCCATCGGCTCCTATCTCAGCGGCGGGATGGATTCGGGCTCGCTCACCGCGGTGGCGGCCCAGCATTTGGGCCGGATCCGCAGCTTCACGGCGGGCTTCGACCTCACGTCGGCCGCGGGGCTCGAGCTGGGCTGCGATGAGCGTGCCGCGGCGGAGATGATGGCACATCACTTCCGGACCGAGCATTACGAGGTGGTGCTCCACGCGGGTGACATGGAACAGGTGATGGGCGACCTTATCTGGCACCTTGAAGACCTGCGTGTGGGGCAGTCGTATCCCAACTACTATGTGGCCCGGCTCGCCAGCCGCTTCGTAAAGGTCGTCCTGTCGGGATCCGGGGGCGATGAGCTCTTCGGGGGCTATCCGTGGCGCTACTTCCAGGTGGCCGGGAGCCGGAGTCCGGACGAGTTCTTCCGGAACTATTACGCCTTCTGGCAGCGGCTGATTCCGGAGGAAGACAAGCCCCAACTTTTCAACGCCGGCACGCTGCGGACCATCGCGGGGCATTCCACCATGGATGTCTTTCGCGATGTCTTTTCCGGTCACGCCATGCCGCTCGAGACCCAGCAGGACTACATCAATCACTCGCTCTACTTCGAGGCACGGACCTTTCTCCACGGCCTGCTCGTGGTGGAGGACAAGATCAGCATGGCCCATGGCCTCGAGAGCCGGGTGCCTTTCCTGGACAACGCGCTGGTCGACTTCGCCATGCGCGTACCTGTCGGATTCAAGCTGGAGGCGGACTTGCTGCGCGAGGCCGTGGACGAGGACGACATCGTGAAGCGGCAGCGCTTTCGTCACTCGGCGGAAGGGAAGACCGTCCTTCGCAAGGCCATGCAGCGGCTGATACCACCGGAGATCGTCGAGCGGAAGAAACAGGGATTCAGTGGTCCGTACGAATCGTGGTATCGCGGCGAGAGCCTGGACTATATCCGCCGGCTCCTCACCAGCCCGCGCGCACGCTACCGGGAATTTCTCGAGCCCAGCTTCGTCGAGCGGGTGCTGGCGGAGCATCAGTCCGCTGCTCGCAATCACCGCCTGCTGATCTGGTCGCTGCTCTGTTTCGAGGTCTGGCTCAGGAGGTTCATGTGAATCATCCACTCGTGCGCGGGGTGGGCTTCACCTTGGATGTTGACTGGGCTCCGGACTGCGTGATTGACCATGTGGCGGAGGAGTTGCGCCAGGCAGGCGTTCCCGCCACGTGGTTCGTCACCCATGCGTACGCCAGTGCCGAACTGGCGGGAGGCCGCTACGCTGTCCGATGCACCGATGCGACGGGTGCTGAGACCGTCATCGAGGCTGGCACAGTCGTCAACTGCGCCGGCCTCGATGCCGACGAAATCGCGGCTGGCATGGGTATTGACATAGATGCCGCCCAGTACCGGCAGGTGTTCGTGAAGGGTTGCTACTTCCGGTTGCGAGAGGGGTCCGAGGTTCGCCCACGCCATCTGGTCTACCCCGTGCCCAATCCT
>DASSHL010000169.1:0-2901 GCA_035692845.1 Gemmatimonadales bacterium | reverse complement strand
TCAAAGTCGGACCGGACCGGCCGGATAAGCGGGGGAGAGGCCGCGATCGCTACGGCGGCACCTGTCGTCACGACAAAATCCCGGCGGCTGATCGGTGCAGCTGGCATGGCAACTCGCTGGAGCGGGGTGAGCACAGGAGGAAGCTCCAACTTATCCCCCCAGGCGTCCGTGCACCAATCGGGATCCTGGACGCGCCAATCGGCAACTTGAAGGTATCGTGCGCCCATCTTCAGGCCCCCTTCACCGTGGGAAGGCAATCCTTCTGCAGGAGGGCACCCATGGCAGCTAACCGACTCCTGCCTGCCCAGTTGATTCTTCTCGTCGTCATGCCCGGGCTCCTGCCAGCCCAGCAGAGCCCTGCCGCGGCCATCGCGGAGCGGGTCACAGCAATCCATGACTCAGAAGTAGCCAATCTTTATCAGGCGCGGCAATTCCTGCCTCTCTGGGTGGACGAGGACGCGAGCCTCAACACTGCGGGTCGTGACGCCCTGAGCCTGCTCCGCCATGCTGCGGATCATGGCCTCGACTCCGCGTTCTACGGCTTACCCCGCCTGAACACGCTGCTGGCGCGGATGACGGCAGTCGCGGACTCCGGCAGTAGTGCCGACCTGGATGTGGTGCTGAGCAGCGGCGTCATCCGGTTCCTGCACGATCTCCGACAGGGGCACGCGCGCCCCGCTTCGCTGCCGACCGATCGCGCACCCGACCTTTCGGCGGCCGTGATCGCCGCCGCTGCAGCCGATTCGATTCCCGCGCTCGCGCGAGCTATGGCGCCGCCATTCCGTCAGTACCGTCTCCTGCAGGCAGCGCTGCGGCGCGAGCGCGCCGAGTTGGACAGCAGGCCGGCTGACACGGCCACGATCCACCGAGTCAAGCGAATCATCCTCGCGCTGGAGCGACTGCGCTGGGCGCCCAGGGACCTGCGCGGCCGCCTTATCATCATCAATGTTCCGTCGTTCGAGCTGCTGGCCCTTGATGCGCCGGGTGACAGCGCGCGGCGGGAACTCCGGTCTCGCGCAGTGGTGGGCAGTGCGGACCGCAGCCCGACACCGATGTTCTTTGATGAAATGACCACTGTCGAGTTCTGGCCCTACTGGAACGTGCCCCGCAGCATCCTGCTGGCGGAGATCCTGCCGCCGCTGCGCCGCAATCCCGGCTACCTCAGGGCCCGGGCAATGGAGGTCATCGACGGCCGGGGACGGGTGGTGGGCGACCGCGGCACGCCCGACATCGTGGCCGGCCTCGCCGATGGGTCGTTCAGCGTCCGGCAGCGCCCATCGCGCACGAACGCACTCGGTGTGGTGAAGTTCCTCTTTCCCAACACGGCCAGTGTTTATGCGCACGACACGCCCAACCGGGACCTCTTTGATCGCGAACGACGCGATTTCAGCCATGGATGCATCAGGGTCGAGGAAGCGGCATCGCTGGCGCAGTGGGTCATGGCCGGAGAGCCAGGCTGGACTCCGGAGCGCGTCGGGAGGGCGCTCCATGGACCAGCTACCGTGCGCGTGACCCTGCGCCAGCCAATTCCAGTACTGATCTTCTACACCACTGCGGTCGCGGGCCCGGGCGACGAGATGCGCTACTTCGATGACCTATATGGCCTTGACGATCTGCTGGCGCAGCGACTCCGGATGCCCTAGCGAACCACTTCCCTCAGCCCCGCTCCCGCTCCATACTTCCCGCTCCAACCAGCCATCTTCGCCCGGAGGCCAGTCGTCATGGTCCTCAGTGATTTCGTTCGCGAGTCCGACATCCATCTTCAGCTGGACGCCAAGAGCAAGGACGAGGTCCTCGCCATGCTGGTTGGCAGCCTGGCCCTCGCCCCACCCGAGGAGTCGTTCGTCCTCCGGGTCTTGCAGCGGCGGGAGCACCTGGGATCTACCGGGATCGGGCGCGGCGTCGCCATTCCCCACTGCCGCACCGCGGTGGTCGACCAGCTTCGGATCGTGTTCGGCCGGCAGCCGGCGGGTGTGGATTTCGACGCCGTGGACAATCAGCCGGTCTTCTTCCTCTTCCTGCTCATCGCACCTCCCATCGAAATCTCCAACGACTACCTCCCGGTCCTCGGCCGCATCGCCCAGCTGGTGAAGGAGCCCGACGTGCCGCAGCGGCTGAGTGAAGTCACGTCGCCGGCGGAATTCATGCAGCTGCTGGCGGAGAAGGGAGTCTGACAGACGGGAAGCCGGGAAGGCGGGAAGAGGGGAAGAGCTCATTCCTCCAGATCCTCTCGGCTTCGCGTCTTCCCGTTTTCCCGCCTTCCCGTCTTCCCGTCTTCCCGCCTACTGATATCCTCCCACCACCTTCAGCACCTCGCCCGTGATATAGCTGGAACAGCTGGGCGCGGCGAGGAAGACATACGCGGGAGCCAGTTCTTCCGGCTGGGCCGCCCGGCCCATGGCCGCCGACTCGCCGAATTCTGCCACTTTTTCCGGCGGTGCGTCGGACGGATTCAGTGGCGTCCACACCGGACCTGGCGCCACGGCGTTGACCCGGATTCCCTGCTTCAGCAACATCTCCGACAGCGAGCGCGTGAAGGTATGGATGGCACCCTTGGTGGCAGAGTAGTCCAGCAAGCCCGGGCTGCCGTCGAACGCCGTGACCGACCCGGTATTGATGATGACGCCGCCATCGCCCAGATGCGGCACCGCCGCCTTGGCCATGTAGAAGTAGCCGTAGATGTTGGTCTTGAACGTGTGGTCCCACTGCTCTTCGGTCAGGTCCTCGAACGACGTCACGTGCTGCTGGAAGGCGGCGTTATTGACCAGGATGTCCACCTGGCCGAAGGCATCGAGTACCTGCTTGACGGCGGAGCGACAGAACGCCGCATCGGCGACATCGCCCGAAATCAGCAGCGCCTCGCGACCCTCATGCTCGATGGCGGCCCTGGTCTCGGCGGCG
>DASSHL010000168.1:0-3089 GCA_035692845.1 Gemmatimonadales bacterium | reverse complement strand
ATCGCCAGTCTCGCCGGCAGGAACGGCATCGTCGGCGGCGCCGCCTACACCGCATCCAAGCACGCCGTGCTCGGCTTCGCCAAGTCACTCATGCTGGAAGTGCGGAAGGACGATATCCGGGTCATCACCATCTGCCCCGGCAGCGTGGACACCAGCCTGCTGAAGGCGGAGCCGGCGATGTATGGCAAGGACCGGAAGATCATGGCGCCGGAAGACGTGGCGGAGGTGGTGCTGGCGTCGCTCGCCCTGCCCGCTCGCGCGCTGGTGAGCGAGCTCGACCTTCGCCCCACCAATCCGTGAGCCGACCAGCCCCGGCAATCAGCATCACGCACTGTCTTTGCCGGCGCACCAGCTTCAGCGAGTTGCTGCCCCTGGCGCGCGCGGGCCAGTGGAACCTGGAGACGCTGATCGCGGAGACCGGCTGCGGCGCGCAGTGCGGACTCTGCCGGCCCTATCTTCGCCGGATGCTGGAGACCGGCCAGACCGCTTTCCATGAACTCCTGACCGAGCGCCCATGAACGATCGCACGCTCGTCGACTGGCTCCGCACGCTCCGGCCACTGCTGACGCTCACCGTGGCGCTCTGGCTCGCGGCGCTGCTTGCGGCCTTCAACGCGCGCGATGGCATCACCCTGCTGTTCGTCATTTCCGCCGTGGCGGTGACCGTCATTGCGCTGCGGCGCGGCCAGCGTCTCGCCGAGCGCCAGCACCATGCCCTGCGCGCGGCACTGGCTTCGTCGGACGCACGCAATCGCGAGCTCGAACGCCTGCGCCACATTGGCGAGACCCTCCTTTCCAACCGTACCCTTGGTGACCTGCAGCAGGAAGTGGCCTTCGCGGCGGCGGACTTGCTCGAGGCGGAGAGCGGCGCGGTCACCATCGTGGTGGAAGAGGGACGCTTTCTCCGGATGGTGGCAGCAGGCGGCCAGCTTGCTTCCGCACGCGGGATGCTGCTGCCGGTGGACGGTTCGCTGCTGGGCTGGGTGGTCACCCACGATCAGCCGCTCCTCGCCAACGACGTGGATCACGATGCGCGGAGCTACAAGGACTCGCCGGCGTCGGTGGACCTTCGCACAGCGGCCATTGCGCCCCTCCGGGCGTCTGGTGTCGTGCTCGGCACCGTCGCCGTCTACAACCGGCGGGACGGCAAGGCATTTACCGAACACGACCTCCAGCTGCTGCAGGTGCTGGGCGACCAGGTCATGGTGGCGCTGGACCGCACCGCGGGCCTCGAGGCGAGCCGCCAGAACGAGGCGGCACTGGTGCTCAAGAACCGTGAGCTGGTGCGCGCCACCCGCCTCAAGAGCGAATTCCTCGCCAACATGAGCCACGAGCTGCGCACGCCGCTCAATGCCATCATCGGCTTCAGCGACCTGCTGCGCTCGGGCCAGGTGGGCGGAGTGAACGAAGTGCAGGCCGACTTCCTCGAGTCGGTGCTGCGGAATGGCCGCCACCTCCTCGGCCTGATCAACAATGTGCTCGATCTCTCCAAGATCGAGGCAGGGCGGATGACGCTCGACCTGGGCGCCATGAATATCCGACAGGCAATCGAAGGCGCCGTGGCCGACACGGCGAGCCTGCGCGCGGCCAAGAACCAGCGCTGCACGGCGGAGGTCGATCCCGCCGGCGACTTCACCATCCAGGCCGACAGCGTACGGGTGCGGCAGGTGCTGTTCAACCTCCTGTCCAATGCCTCCAAGTTCACGCCTGAAGGAGGGGAGATCGCGGTGCAGGCGATGCGCACCCGGGCGCCCGTGCCGGTGCCGGCGGACCGTTCGGGGGACGAACAGCCCTACATGTCACGTGAAGTCGTCTGGGTGTCGGTGCTCGACAACGGGATCGGCATCCGGCCGGAGGACCGTGACAAGCTGTTCCAGGAATTCAGCCAGGTAGATAGCGCGCTCAACCGGCAGCAGCAGGGCACCGGACTGGGGCTCGCGCTCTGCCGGAGTTTCGTGGAGATGCACGGCGGGACCATCGGCGTGGATTCGATTCCCGGCCGCGGCAGCACGTTCTGGTTCCTGCTGCCGGTGGAAGGACCGGTGCGGAGGCCGGGAGGGGAGTGAGAGTCTCGGGTCGCGGGTCGCGAGGCCCGAGACCCGGGACCCGAGACCCGCGACTATCTTCCCCCATGCCCCGCACCTGCATCTCCCGGCTCGGCGCGCTGATCCTCAGCCTCCTCATCATGGGAGGCGGGAGTGGGTTGCCGGTGGTGGATGCGGCGCTGCATCACCTGCACGGTCACATGGAAGTGCAGGGCACCCAGCTGTCGGATGCCGGCGACACCACCCACGCCGAGCGCTGCACCCTTGGCGCTCCCCTTCCGACGCTGGCGCGGTCTTCCGATGTTCACGCCGGTGACCTGACCACGCTGCTGCCAGGTTCAGCTCCCAGGCTGCCGGAGCCGCCGGCTCCGGTCGCCGCTTGCCTTCCATCTCAACTCCACGCCCGCGCTCCACCACACACTCTCGCCTGACCCGAAAAGTGATCCTGCGCCAGCGCCAGCTCCTCGCCGGAGCCTGGTGCGGCGTGCATCCATCACGCTCAGAGAGAGTGTACCATGCATTCAATCATGCTTGCGCTCGCGCTTGTCGCGGGCGCGTCGAGTTCCGTTCCGCCCGCGGCCACGATCCAGGGGATCGTGATGGGGCGCGATTCCACCCCGCTGGCCGGCGCCCGGGTGTCCCTCGTGGAGACGGGCCGTATCACCACCACTGACAGCAAGGGCCATTACGAATTCGCCGGCGTAGCTCGCGGCGCGTACGGTCTGTCTTTCGCCCTGGTCGGCTATGCGCCGCAGGTGTTTCGGATCCGCATCGAGGATCGCGACATGACCTTCGATGTGACGCTGGAGCAGTCGCTCGTGGAATTGCCGGACGTGCAGGTCACCGCCTCGCCGCTGGCCACGACGGCGCTCAACTCGCCCCAGCCCACGTCGGTCCTCGGTTCGGCTGACCTCGCCAGCACCGGCGCGCCCACGCTGGGCGAAACCGCCAGCACTCTCCCCGGCGTGCGCAGCGTGAGCACTGGCGCCGGTATTGGCAAGCCAGTCATTCGTGGGCTCACCTCCAACCGGGTCCTGGTCCTTGC
>DASSHL010000167.1:0-2792 GCA_035692845.1 Gemmatimonadales bacterium | reverse complement strand
CAAACGGCCCGCCGTGCACCATCAGCCGGGCGTGGGCGTGCTCCCGTCCGGTCCAGGCGCGCCAGTTGGCCAGCACCTCGGCCTCATGACGATGGCCCAGCACCGAATAGGCAAAGACGTTGCTGGCTCGGGCAGGAGGGTGTGTGGTGGGGCGCGGATGCACGCCGGCGCCGCTGGAACCGGTAATGGCAAAGAGCGCCGGCTCGCAGACGATGCCCGCATGCGCGATGGGCCAGAGTGCCAGCTGCGCCGCCGTGGCAAAACAGCCTGGCGCCGCAATTGCCGTGGCACCCTTCAGCCGCTTGCCGACCACGTCCGCGAGCCCGTAGGCAAACCGGTGCACATAGTCCGGCGAGGGGTGCTCGCCATAGAACCGCTCGTAGAGCCGTGGCGACTGGATGCGGAAATCAGCCGCAAGGTCGATCACAAGCCCCGGGCCGGCCGCAAAGATGTCGCCAATCATGCGGGAAGACTCGCCATGCTCGAGCGCAAGGAAGATGACGTCACGACCAGCCGCAGCTTCTCCCGGCGTGAGTCCGGCGAAGCGCGCATCGGTGAGCGGCGTGAGGCCGGGGTGCACCTCGGCGATGGGCTTCCCCGCCTGGCTCCGGCTCGTCGCAATCACTTCGCTCACGTGCGGATGCTGCAGCAACAGGCGCAACAGCTCGCCACCGGCATAGCCGGCTGCTCCAACGACCGCCACACGAAGTCCCTGGGTCACGCCTCCGCTCCCGCAACGACGGGCTCGCGTGCGGCGATCCAGGCATCCAGGCTGTCGCGCACCGCGCCGAGGAGGCCATCCGCATCACGGCGGGCGTTGTGGGCCGGCAAGCCCAGCGAGGCGCGGATGTAGCTCCGCCCTACGTCATTGTCGGTCGCCGGGCCGGTGATGACGGTGACCGGCAGCCCGAACTGCGACCGCATCAGCTCCACGGCGCCCCAGCAGGCCACCGGATCGGGGGCGGCCATCACCCAGGCTGCACCTGCGCCAGCGAGCTCCGGGTCGGCCAGGATATCCTGGACGCCGTATTCGCCCAGGATGCCGTCGCCCAGCTCGGCCACGATCACGTCGGGCCGTGCGGCGGCCAGCCGGTTGAAGACGCCCTTGGCGGTGGCCACCGTGATGCCCGGATGCGTACTCGCAATGCCGACATCATTGAACGTGAGCGCGGCAGTCGCACCGGCATCCTGCATCGAGAGGGCATCGCGCATGAGCGAGACACCGGTGAGCTTGGCGGCGCCCACCTTGAGCCCGCCACGCGCGAGTCCGCGCACCAGCTCGGTGGCGGCCACTGTCTTTCCCGCGTTCATGCAGGTGCCGGCGACGTAGACAACGGGCACGCGGCTTTCCAGCCGATCGGCCGGCGGCACGGCATGATCCCGGATGTGCGCCGGGCGGCCAACCCGGTCACCCAGTGCCGGAAAGGTGAGCACAGCGCCCAGGACCTCGGCATCGAATGGTGCGCCGATATCAGGATTCTCCGAGGTGCAGCGCCCCAGGATGCCGCCCAGGTTGAGCACCTGAATCACGTCGCCCACGGCGATGTGCCTGGGCACTTCGCCCGCGTAGCCGCGGAGCGCGCGTCGCGCGCCCAGCACGCCCGCCAGCACGTCGCCCGCACGCAGCGACACCATGCGGCCCGCCAGGTCCTCGACGGTGTTGTAACTGGACTTGTCCGTGAGGATGCGGACGGCGAGCACGTAGCCCTCCTGGGCCACGATCTCGTCGCCCACGATCACTTCAGGGGTCAGCTGCGCGTTGCGAGTGCTGGACGCAATCCGGTCCAGCCTTACCCGCGTGGTTACGACCATGATCCATCTCCCCCGGCGTGTTCCGCCGCGCGCACGGCGAGCAGCGACGGGATCGCCGCCACGCGCGCAAAGTCGCGCGCTTCCTCGCCGGTCCAGAGCCGGTTCTCCTCGCCATAGGTGGCAACGGCGGGATCCATCATCGAGAAGGGACTGCGAGTGCCCACGACCTGGAAGCGCCCAGGCCAGAGTCGCAGGCGGGTCTCACCGCTCACCCGCTGCTGCGAGCTGGTGATCATTGCCTCGATGTCACGGAGGGTGGGGTCGAAGTAATGACCTTCGTGCAGGCGGTCACCGTAGAAGCGGCCGAGCTGGTCCTTCCAGAATGTCTGCCAGCGGGTGAGCACGAGCTTCTCGAGTTCACGATGCGCGCTGATGAGCATGAGCGCGGCACCTGCCTCGAAGCCGATCCGGCCCTTGATGCCGAGCGCGGTTTCACCCACGTGGATCGCGCGGCCGATCCCGTACGACTCCGCGACCTCGCCGAGCCGGTCCACGAGGTCGGCGCCGGTGAGCGTCTCGCCGTCGAGCGAGACCGGCGCGCCGGTCTCCCACCTGATCACGAGCTCCTTCGGTGCGGGCGCGTCGGCCGGCGGTTCGATCAGCTCGGCGGGTGGGCCGGCCCAGGTATCGTGGGTCCATCCGCCGCCCCACGTGGTGCCCCAGAGCCCGCGATTGATGGAGTAGGCCGACGCCTTGGCCGGCACCGGCAGGTGGCGGGCCTGCAGGTAGGCGATGGACTGCTCCCGCGCGACGCCCTTCTCGCGAATGGGCGTGATGATGCCGAGTTCGGGAGCGAGGACGCGGAGGGCAATATCGAAGCGGATCTGGTCGTTGCCGGCGCCGGTGGAGCCGTGCGCTACCGCAGTGGCGCCGATCTGCCGGGCGACCGCGATAACCGAAATGGCCTGCTGGGTGCGCTCCGCGGCGACCGAGAGCGGATAGACCTCACCGCGCAGCACGTTGCCCTGGATGAGGAAGCG
>DASSHL010000166.1:0-11671 GCA_035692845.1 Gemmatimonadales bacterium | reverse complement strand
CGTCTGGCCGGCCCGGATATCCTCGACCGCCACGACCCGGCTCCGGAAATGTGCCACCGTCTCCGGAATCTGGTCGCCAGCGATGCCGCCGTAGAGGAAAATGCCCGGCCGCACCAGGTCGCCAGCAACGTCCCTGCTCCGGAGCGCGCCCGCGCTGTTTGCCGCGTGCACCAGTGGCGGCCGGCCGACGGCATCGATGACCTGCTGGAATTCACGCCATTGCGGCGCGATGGTGTCCGGCTGTTCGTCGGCCGAATGGAAGTGGGTGCAGATGCCCTCGTACCCAGCCGAGCCCGCCACCATCTGCCGAAGCGCGTTGCACGCATCGCGATCATCCAGACCGAATCCACCGCGAGCCATGCCTGTCTCGATGCCCACGTGGAAGGAACGCTCGCCCGCCTGGCCACGCCACGCGCGCACCGCATCGAGGTCGGCAAGCACAGGCGTAAGGCGATCCTGCAGCATCCCTGGTATCCAGCTCGGCGGACAGGGCGTGCACACAAGCACCGGCCGCTCGATGCCCGCCGAGCGCAATTCTCGCCCTTCGGCGGGAGAGGCAACGCCATAGCCCCACGGATCCAGCGGCTCCAGCGCGCGGGCCACGGCGACAGCACCGAGACCGTAACCATTAGCTTTGACCATCGGCAGCAGGCGGGCGCCCGACACGCTCGCCACTCGGCGTGCGTTCCGCGTCAGTGCGGCGAGGTCAATGTCGACCCACGCGCGTTCGGGTGCGTCAGGAGGCGTGGTGTTCATGAGGGCGGCCGGAAGGATATTTCCCATAGGAGAGCGGATGCAAGAGAAGGCGGCACTCGGACGGGTGATGGACCTGGTGCGCGACCTGCGTGAGCGGTGCCCCTGGGACCGGGTGCAGACGCGCGCGACCCTGCGGCCCTACCTCGTGGAGGAGGTCCTCGAGCTGGATCACGCCATCGGCGAAGCTGATCCCGATGCGATCCGGGAGGAACTGGGTGATTTCCTGCTGCACCTGGCGTGGCAGCTCGTGCTCTCCGAGGAAGAAGGCGCCATCACTGCCGACGCGCTGGCCGACCAGGTCGTCCGGAAGATGCAGCGGCGTCATCCTCATCTCTTTGCCCTGGGCCCGCGTGAACCGTGGGAGGCGCTCAAGCGCCGGGAACGTACGCGCGGCACACTCGATGACCTGCCGCCCGCGCTGCCACCACTACTGATGGCGTTTCGGTTGCAGGAGCGCGCCGCCTCGGTAGGGTTCGATTGGCCTGACGCCGATGGGCCGTTGGCCAAGGTGAAAGAGGAAACCATCGAGATCGAGCGGGAAACCGCAACTGGAGACCGGGACGCACTGGAAGATGAACTGGGCGACTTGCTCTTTGCTGCTGTGAACCTGGCTCGCAAGCTCGATATCCAGCCCGGCCCGGCGCTGGAGCGCGCCAACCGGAAATTTGTCCGCCGCTTTCGCCAGATCGAGACGCTTGCGGCCGCACGCGGCGTCAACCTGGAAGGCGCTGGGCTGGAGGCGCTGGACGAGCTGTGGGAGGAAGTCAAGGTGACGGAACGCGGGTAAAGGCTGAGGGCTGAGGGCTGAGGGCTGAGGGCTGAGGGCTGAGGGCTGAGGGCTGAGGGCGAAAATAAAGCTCTCAGCTCTCAGCTCTGAGCTCCCAGTTCACGGATACAGCCGATGTATCTGCCGCGGGAAGGCAATGCCCTCGCGGATGTGCGGCAACCCGCAGATCCAGGCCAGCGCCCGTTCCACACCCAGACCAAAGCCCGAGTGCACGAAGGTCCCGTACTTCCGGAGGTCGAGGTACCAGCGATAGGCCTCGGGGTTGAGGCCCTGCGCCTCGATGCGGGCCAGCAGCTTGTCGTGGTCATCCTCGCGCTGTGAGCCACCGATGATCTCGCCGTAACCTTCCGGCGCCAGGCAATCGTTGTTGAGCACGGTACGCGGGTCGGCCTCATTCTCCTTCATGTAGAATGCCTTCACTTCGCGCGGGTAGTTGAAGACAAACACCGGCCGGTCATACTGTGTGGCGAGCAGGGTCTCATCATCAGCACCGAGGTCGCGCCCCCACTCCATGTCGGAGCCGAGTTCACGAAGCCTGCTCACGGCATCGGTGTAGGAAATCCGGTGGAAGGGGGCCTGCACCCGCTCAAGCGGCGCGGTATCCCGCTCCAGCTCAGCCAGCTCCGCCTTGCGCGTCTCCAGGATGCGCGCCACCAGGTAGCTGACGAAATCCTCCTGCAGGCGCATGTTGTCGTCCGAGTCGCTGAAGGCGACCTCGGGCTCCACCATCCAGAACTCTGTCAGGTGCCGCCGCGTCTTGCTCTTCTCCGCCCGGAAGGTGGGGCCAAAGCAGTAGACCCGGCCCAGCGCCGCGGCGGCGGCCTCGAGATAGAGCTGCCCAGTCTGCGCCAGGTAGGCGGTGCCCAGGTCAAAGTACTCCGTCGCGAACAGGTTGCCTGCCTCTTCCCCGATCGCTCCGGTCAGGATCGGGGTATCCACCAGCGTGAAGTCGCGCTGGTAGAAGAAGTCCCGGATGGCCTGCACCAGCTCGTGGCGCACCCGCGCGATGGCTGTCTGGCGGCGGCTCCGGAGCCAGAGATGTCTATGTTCGAAGAGGAAAGTCGTCCCATGCTCTTTGGGAGTGATGGGAAAGTCGGGGCTGTCGCCCAGGATCTCGATGCCCTGCACGCCGAGCTCGACGCCACCAGGTGAGCGGGCATCGGGGCGCACCTCGCCAGTCAATGCCACTGTCGTCTCATGGGTAAGCTGGGCGAACCGTTCCCAGGTGGCTTCGTCCACTTCCTTCCTGGCCACGATGCCCTGCACCACGCCGGAGCCGTCCCGGATGACCACGAAGGCAATCTTGCCGCTGGAACGTGTGGTCACGACCCAGCCGCGAACCGTCACCATCTGTCCGGCCAGGCCACCCAGTTCGCTGATTCGTGCCACAGTCATCGGAAAGCCATGGATGAGATTGACGTTGCGTGTGGGAGGGTGGAGTCTAGCGGCGCTCGGAATGAGCGTCAACGCGGCCTGCATCAATTTTCATCCGCCGCCGGCTCCCATCCCGCCGGAGCGGGCGGGTGACCCTCCAACCGAACTCTGGAGCGCCCAGACCGCGCGCGGCGTCACTGCACCGCTCGGCCTTACCGGTTCCATTGTGGTGGCGGCGGCAGCCAACCGGCGGCTGGTGGCCGTCGGTCTCGATTCCGCGCAGCCGCTCTGGACCGCGCGCCTCCCCGGTGAGGCCGCCGGGGGCGTCCTGACCAATGGCAACCGCATCTACGTTGGAACCGGTCGTCCCACTGGTCGCATCGAGGCGCATGCGCTCGACGGCAGGACCTTGTGGCGCACATCTACGGGAGAGATTACCTCCCCGCTCGCCAGGGTCGGTGACATGATCCTCGGCATGACGCGGCGCGAGCAGGTGGTGGCCGTCAACGCTGCCACCGGCCGGCTGCGCTGGCAGCGACACGCCGGCAATTCCCGCACAGCGCCGATCGCCGCGGATGCGGGCCATGTCCTCGTCACGACGATGGACTCACTGATGCTCTTCGAGACTTCGGCTGGCCGCCTGGTGAAGCACCGTCCCATGCGTGGGGTGAGTCTCAGCGGATGGATGCCGCTCGGACCATGGTTGGTAACCGGGCTCGCTGATTCCGTCGTCGTAGCCATCGATCCGGGAACGCTGGAGGAAAAATGGCGGGTGCGGACCGATGCCCCCATCCTGGGCCCCGTCGCCGTCTCGGGGGACACCGTCTGGGCGGCCACGCGTATCGGCTCGATCTATGAGATCATCGGCCGCGCGACACCCGCCGTGAAGGTGCTGGCCCGGCTCAACTGGCCGCTGACCTCAGGTATCGCCGCCATCGGACCGGATCTTCTGGTCGGCGGGGCCGACGGAACCATGCGCGGGCTCAACCGCGACGGCTCCGAACGCTGGCGGGTGCAACTTTGGCCTGCGGTGGACATCCCGCCCATTCCCCTTCCTGACGGCTTTGCTGCCATCGGCGGCAGCGGCGACCTGCACCGGTTCATCCAATGAAGCGTGCATGCCTGATGGTCCTGTCGCTGGCACTGTTCACTCGCGTGCCAGCCCTTGCGCAAGGCAGTCCTGCGCCGATCAAGTACGGCAAGTGGCTGCTGGTGGCGGGATCCATCGGAATGAACCTGGCGGCAGCGAGCGCCCACAGCGACGCGGATTCGGTCTTTGGCCTGCTCAACGATCGCTGCGGGGACGACCACACGCTCTGTGAGCTGGGCACCGGGGGGAGCTATGCCGACGCCGAAAGTGAGCGGCTGTACCAGGCGACGGTGTCCTACGATCGGCGCGCCCGCAACTGGCTGTTGGGGGGAGAGGCGGCCGCGCTCGGTGCCGCGGTGCTCTTCGTCTGGGAATTTGCCCGACCCAAGGGCCCGCCGGAGAATATCCCCTTCGAGCCCAAGGTGAGCATCGGGAGCCAGCGGACGGAGATCGGGGTGGCGGTCAGATTCTGATTGGTCGACGGTCAACGGTCAACGGTCTACGACTGTGCGTTGACCGTTGACTGTTGACCGTTGACCTGAAGCTCTCCAACCTTGCCTACGCCACCTTGCGATGCCCCACCGCTCCACCGATCAGCCCTGTCACAAGTCCGCTCAGCGTACCGATGCCGATCACGTTGCCCAGGATATCGCCGAGGCCGTACGAGACCACGGTCCCGAGAAAGCTGCTGACGCTGGCCGCAATGGCGCCGCCGCTGGCGCTCCCCATCCGTGCCGGCCGATTGGACCACTTGCCGAAGAGAAATCCGGTGACCAATCCGATGACGGAGCCGATGATGGCGAAGTTGTTCCGGATCGGCTCAACCCAGTGGCCGAGCACGACCATCGCCACCTGGAGCAGGGTACCGGTGATCGTTGCCTTGGTGAGGGCACCACGGGATGGGACTGCTGTGGTTTCCATGCGGGACTCCTGGTGAGGGTGGCTTCGGTCAACAGTCAACAGTCAACGGTCTACAACCAACGGTCGACCGTAGACCGTTGACCGTCGACTGCTCTCATCCCGTCCTGAAGAACTCCACCGCCCGCGGA
Source organism: Gemmatimonadales bacterium (assembly GCA_035692845.1). GTDB lineage: Bacteria > Gemmatimonadota > Gemmatimonadetes > Gemmatimonadales > GWC2-71-9 > CAMLHP01. Next base: position 6,615 of record DASSHL010000166.1, on the reverse strand, counting down.
AAGCGTGCGAGAATGCGAGCGCGAAGTGCGCGATTGCCTGACCTGGTAAGTGCCGGATCGTCCTCAAGAATGGCGTCAGCCCGGATTCGCGCAATAGCCAGCAGGCCATCGTCGTCCGGAATGCGGGCAAACCGCACCGCGAAGCCCCCGGATTGCCGGGTACCGATCAGGTCACCGAGACCCCGCTCCTCCAGGTCCATTTCGGCGATCCTGAAGCCGTCTTCTGTGGCCGCAAAGGCATGCAGCCGCTCCCGGCCCTCGCCCGAGCTCAGCAGGATGCAGAAGCTTTCCGCCGCCCCTCGGCCTACCCTTCCTCGCAACTGGTGCAGTTGCGCCAGCCCGAACCGCTCCGGATGGTCAATGGCCATGATCGTGGCGTTCGCGACATCAATGCCGACTTCGATAACTGTCGTGGCCACCAGAACCTGCACGTCGCCGGCGCGGAATCGCCGCATGACGTCGTCCCGCTCCTCCGGCTTGAGCCGCCCGTGAACCAGTCCCACCGAGAGATCGGGCCACTCGGCCTGGAGCTTCTGGAACATCGTCGTCGCTGCACGGAGGTCAGCCTTCTCGGACTCTTCGATGACCGGCAGGACGATGTAAGCCTGGCCTCCCGTACGCGCGGATTCGGCGATGAAATCGAAGACCCGGCCCCGCTGCCCAGCTGCGCGCACGGCGGTGCGAATCCGGCCACGGCCGGGTGGCCGTTCGCGCAGCACGGAGACGTCGAGATCGCCGAAACGCGTGAGCGCGAGCGAACGTGGAATCGGCGTCGCCGAGAGCAGCAGCACGTCGGGCGCCGACCCCTTGCCGATCAGCGCCGCACGCTGCTCCACGCCGAAGCGATGCTGTTCGTCAATGACCACCAGCCCCAGCCGCTCAAAACTCACCTCATCCTGGATCAGCGCGTGCGTACCCACCGCGATGCGCGCTTCCCCTGAGGCGAGTCGGTCGCGTGCGGCGCCCTTGGCCCCCGATGAGAGTCGGCCCAGAAGCAGCTCGGGCGCGAGTCCCAGCGGTTGAAGCAGGCTCGTGAGCGTCGCATGGTGCTGCTCCGCGAGCAATTCGGTCGGCGCCATGAGCGCCGCCTGGCAATCATTCTCCAGTGCGAGCAGCACGGCGAACAGCGCAACAACCGTCTTGCCGGTGCCCACGTCGCCCATCAGCAGGCGGTGCATCCGGTGCGGGCTCGCCATATCGTCCACCAGCTCGGAGACCGCCTTGCGCTGGTCGGCGGTGAGCTCGAACGGGAGTGACTCCCGCAGCTTCGTGGTCAGCGTGCGCTTGAGCTCGAAGTGCAGTCCGCCCTGGCGCTCGCGCCGCGCCAGGCGACGGGCCCGGCCCAGCGTGAGCTGCAGATCGAGCAGCTCGTCGAAGGCAAGTCGCTGGCGACCCCTCTCGGCTTCGGCCGCCGAGGTGGGCCGGTGCACCATCCGGAGCGCGTCCCCCAGCGGCGGCACGTTGGCAGCACGGCGCAATGCATCGGGCAGCGTATCCTCGGCCAGGACCAGCAATGAATCGAGGTGACGGTCTATGAGGCCGCGGATGACGCGATGCGAGAGGCCTTCCGTCGCGGGATAGACGGGGAGGACACGTCCTGCGTCCAGCGGATCCTCACTGTCGTCCTCCGCCAGCACCACATACTCGCGCGGCGCCATCTGGCGGCCGTGATAGAACCGGATTGGCCCCGCCACCAGCAGCGTCTGGCCCTTCTGGATTGTGCGATCGAGAAAGGGCTGGCCCGGCCAGACGCATTCGAGCACCCCAGACGCATCGCGAATCACCGCGCTGAAGATCCGGAGCCCGCGCCGGGTTGGCGTGACCGCCTTGGTGATGACGGTGCCGACGCATGCCACGTCCTCCCCCACCCTGGCGTGCGCCACGGGAGTCACGCTGGATGCGTCGATGTAGCGATGAGGAATGTGGTAAAGCAGGTCCCCGGCGGTTTCGATGCCGAGGCGGGCCAGGGCATCGGCCCGCCGCTCGCCGATGCCTTTCAGGAACTTGACCGGCGTCTCCAGCTGAATGCCCTGCGCCGGTCGCTCTCGCGCGGTCAGGATTGCCCTTCCGCAAGGAGGGATTCGGCAAATTCGCGCGCGTCGAACGGCTGGAGGTCGTCGAGCCCTTCGCCCGTGCCAAGAAACCGGATGGGAAGATTCAACTCGCGCCGGAGTGCAGTTACCGCGCCGCCGCGGGCGCTGCCATCCAGCTTGGTGACGACGATGCCGGTGGGCGTCACGGCCTGCGCAAAGAGGCGTCCCTGCTGAATCGCGTTCTGCCCTACCGTGCCGTCGAGGACGAGCAGTGCCTCGTGCGGTGCACCGTCCACGCGGCGAGCCGCGACACGCGCCACTTTCCTGAGCTCCTCCATCAGCCCTTCCTGGGTGTGCAGCCGCCCAGCGGTGTCCACCAGCACCGTGTCAGCGCCCCGGGCAGTCGCTGCATCCACGGCATCGAAGAGCACCGCCGCCGGATCGCCACCCGGCGCGCCGCTGACGCAGGGCACACCGAGCCGCTCGGCCCACACCTCGAGCTGCGCGATGGCGCCGGCGCGATAGGTATCCGCAGCCGCAAGCAGGACCTTCCGTCCCTCGGTGCCGAGCCGCCGCGCGAGCTTGGCCACCGTCGTGGTCTTGCCGACACCATTCACCCCCATGATGAGCACTACAGCCGGCCCGGGTTCCGCACGCGCGATCGCACCGGCATCGCCTGGCGCAGACAGCATGTCCGCAAGGCGCGTCACCAGGCGGTCGTGCAGGTCGCGATCGGTCTTGAGCTTGCCGTCACGAATCAGGTGTTCGAGCTCGTCGGTAAGTTCCAGCGTGGCCGGCACGCCGAAGTCGGATTCGAGCAGGACGCGCTCGATCTGCTCCAGGTCGTCCGCCTGGAGCCCGCGCACGAGCGCGCCGACATCCGTCATCGCAAAACGGCGGATGCGCTGCCAGACGGAAAGTTTCTTGTCGCCGATGCGGGTATGGGTCATGGGGGTCGAGTAGTCGAGGGGTCAAGGGGGTCGAGGCGGTCGAGGCGGTCGAGACGGTCGAGACGGTCGAGACGGTCAGGAGCCGCGAATCTCCCCTGTTCGTCGCCCCGGTGCAAACCGGGACCCAGGACGCGATGCTGGCAGGTCAGGACCGAGTGAGAAGACATCGGCGCAGAAGCACTGGACGAACATCGCCCACTGGACCCGGATGTTGGCCGGGGTGACGAATGGTCTGGCACCAGCTAGCTCGACCGCCTCGACCGCCTCGACCTCTCGACCCACTATCGCAATCCCAGCCGCCGGCGCCACCACCATTCCAGCGCGAGTGCAATGATTGCAATGCCGAAGAGCCAGCGCCAGTCCCGGACGCTGGTGCGGCTGCCGGGAATCCCAAGCCGAGCGGCGTGCTCGGCGATGGTTGCGGGACGGGGCAGGAATTCATCCGAGAACTGTTCCACTGCCGCCTGCCCGGCGCCGCCGCGTGCGAGGCGCCAGGCATAGCTTCCGGGCGGGAGCCAGAGCAGCGCCCGGCCGGCCGCGTCGAAATGAAGCGTATCAGTGCCTTTCGTGCTATCGCCCTGCCAGCCCAGCGGCACATCAGTGGGCGCAGCGGAACCCGCCCACTCGAACACCAGCGGCCTGCCCTGCTGGACCACGCTGCGGGTGAGCCGCACCAGGCCTACTGCTGTGTCCGGCGCAGCCAGCAGCCAGCTGGTTGTCGCCGCCACCCAGTTCCGGTACGCCTGCTCACTTGATCCGCCCCTGAAGGCCCAGCGCCAGAGGCCATCCGCAGCCACCGTGACAACCCGCTTGCGGCCCTCCAGGTGACCAGACACAGCGGGCCGCTTGGGGCCGCGCCTGCGGTCCTGCGCTTCCAGCGCCACCCAGTCCTGCGGGTCCGGATCAATGGACGTCAGCCGCGTCAGCGGAGCGAAGGAGTCCACTGGCAGGCCCAGGAATGCACCGCTGACGGGCGTGCCGGCGGGGGCCGAGATGTACCAGTCTCCCGCCAGGGCATTGTCATCGGAGGGCCAGAGCAGGAGACCACGCGCCCGGGCTCCGCGCATGAAATCCCGCGAGTTGCCCTTGAGCACGAGAAGGTCGGCGCCAGAAGCGGCCCGCCGAACCGCGTCTTCGCTCACCAGCTTGAGGTCGTGCATGCCGCGATAACGACCCTGCCCCAGCTCCACATAGCCCCGCACCGGCAGCTCAGCCACATCCACCAGGGCACGGTACAACGCCCGTGAGTCCCAGTCGCCAGGCGTCGCGACCACCACGATGCCCGGCGTCGCGGTGATGGTGACCATGAGGAGACGTGTATCGGTCCGCGGTTCGCTGTCCGCGCTCTCGAGATGAGCCGCCAGCACGTGTGCGCCTGACGGAAGACCGCGGGTGGGAATGCTGAAGCGAATGCGCGCGGCCCCGCCGTTCGGGAGTCGAGCGGTTTGCCGTCCCAGAGCGCGATCACCCATGGAGATGACGAGCGCCAGGTCCCGCGCTGGTGCACCGTTCAAGGCACGGACTTCTGCTTCGAGCAGCAGTGAATCACCCGCCGTGACGCGTGCCGGGCCCGTGAACCGGGTGACGGCATAATCCGCGACGCTATCTCTCCTGAGCAGCGTGACGGCCGCACGATCTTCGAGATCGGCCGGCAGGTCTGCCCCGTCGTCCAGCTCGCCATCGGTCAGCACGACCACCGCACGGTCCGACGCGCCCGCCGCCATGAGCGAAGGCAGCAGGCGGGACGTCCCGCGATCAGGCGCGCTGTCTGTCCCGGGCCGCTCGTCGCCGAAGAAGCGGACATCGCCGATGGCCTTGGCGGAGTCGAGCGCGCGGGACCAGTGGGCGCCGGCGGACTGCATGCTGAGCGAAGCGTCGAGCAGGACGATGGGCCGCCGAGCGGCGGGAGGGCGAGCGAAGCCGGTGTTGAGAAGGAGGAGCAGCAGCACCGACCAGGCGACGCCGCGGGCAAGCAGGGGGGCCAGCAACCGCCGGCCGCCCCGTTCGAGGAGCAGATACGTGAGGGCGGCGAGACCAAAGCCCAGCGCCGCGGCAACGAGCACGAGGATCACGGGTCACCCACCAGCAGCGCTACGGCCGCCGGGGCCAGGCGGTTTCGGCCAGTCAGCTGCTGGTGACAGCCGCCATGATCTGGATGGGCGCAGCCGGCTTTTCGTAGAGAATGGCGGCGAGACGATCCCGCTCCCGGATGTAGGCCGAACGCTCCGACTTGGCCACGGGCGCGCCGTTGCCGAGCTCCACACGGCGCGAATCCTTGGCCACGCCGTTGACGCGGAATTCATAATGGAGATGCGGACCGGTAGCGAGTCCCGTCATGCCCACCTTGCCGATGATCTCGCCCTGATGCACGTGGGCACCGTTATGGGTGAGGATCCGGCTCAGGTGGCCGTAGCGCGTCGTGATGCCGTTGCGGTGGCGGATCTCGATGAGGTTGCCATAGCCGCCCGCCTTGCCGGCGCGGATCACCGTGCCGTCGCCCGCCGCCATGACCGGTGTCCCGGTGGCTGCGGCGAAATCGGTACCCTCATGCTTCCGGGTATAGCCCAGGACAGGGTGGAAACGCGCACGGGTGAAGCCGGAGGAGATCCGCCGGAATTCCACCGGCGCGCGAAGGAATGCGCGCTTCAGGGAATTGCCGTCCTCATCGTAGAAGCTGGGGCCCTCGGAGCTGGCGAAGCGGAACGCGGTGTAGTGGCGGCTGTCCACCGACAGGTCGCTCGCGAGCACCCGGCCAAAGCGGACTTCGCCTTCGTCCGACACCAGGCGTTCGAGCACCACGGTGAAGTGGTCGCCCTGGCGGATGTCCCGGGAAAAGTCCACTTCCCACGCGAACACATCGGCAAGCGCCCAGGCCAGGTTCACCCGCTGGGCGCCGTCCAGCACTGAATCCGGTATCTGCCGGTCCAGGGCCTCGTAGAGCGAGTTCTCGATGTTTCCGTCCGCCCGCACGATTTCCGGGTGCCATTCGATGGAGTCCACGCCGGCCGACCAGGTATTGGCCACGCGAGTGAACTGGATGCGCTGTTCCGGCCCGGTGCGCACCGTCACGCGGTCGGGAACTGAATCGCTGACGGGGCGGCGGAAGTTGAACACGAGCCCAGCGCGGAGGCGCCGGGGATCCAGGGCGTTGGTCAGGCTGGCGAAGTTGACGCCGGCAAGCTTGTGACGCTCCAGCAATTCAGAAAGCGTCTCCCCCGAGTGCAGGGTATCCGCGAGATGCCGGTGGGTCGGCGCCGGCGCCGGTGCGGCAGCGTCGGCCGGTGGCGTCGAAGAGTCGGTGAGTCGCTGCCAAGGCCAATGCCCTGCTGCCGCGAAATACGCGGCCGCCGTGAAGACCGCCACGGCGGCCAGGTTTCGAAAACGCATGCTCAGTCCATCTGCCTGCGGATGAAAGTGGGAATTTCCATTTCCGGCATGTCGCCGCTGGAGCCCGCACCACTGGCGGAGTTACCGGCCGCGGGCGCCTGCATCGGCGGCCTCGGCGTGGCGCGCGGCGCCGCAGCTGCCGGCGTTTGCACGCCGGGTTGCGAAGCACGCTTCATGCCAGCTGCAGGGAATGGTAGCACGGTGGTGCCGCTCGTGCGCGCATTCACCATGCCCTGCTCGATTCC
>DASSHL010000165.1:0-6477 GCA_035692845.1 Gemmatimonadales bacterium | reverse complement strand
CTCCGCCGTGAGCACGCCTTCGGCAATCCGCCGCTCATCAGGATCATTCGCATTGATGGCGCCAGCTTCAGGGCGGCGATACGCCCCGCTCGCCTTCACCAGCCCCAGCGCCGCGATGTCCCGGCTCACGCTCGACTGGGTGACGTCCCATCCCTCTGACGCGAGCGCCTCGGCGACATCTTCCTGGGTCCTGAGGGCGCGCGTCTCGATCATCTCCAGGATCTTGAGGTGACGCTTCCGGCGATCGTTCGTCATGGCATCATCTCCCGGCCAGGCGGCGCATGGCGGCGTCGAACCGCCGCCGCTCGGCTCGCTGCCAGCGTCTCGCGGCGCGCACGCGCCGCCCGGCTTCCAGCAAGCCCACATTCCCCAGCCCGCCGGTGGAGCGTCGGCGAGCGACGATCTCACTGCCTGACGGGGGCTCGAAAGTCTCGCCTCGCCTGAGGGCGGCCGCCACCTCGCGATAGGCACGGCGGAAGGGCACCCCCTCCTCCACTCGGCGCATCACCTCGTCGGTGGCGAGTGCACCACCTGCCAGCGCATCCTTGCAACGCTCACGGTTCACGGCCAGCAGCGGCACTGCCGTTGCCAGCATCGCGAGCATCTGGGCGGTCCGGTCCAGGCCGCGGAAGAGCGGCTCCTTGAGCAGCTGGAAATCACGGTGATAGCCAGTGCCCAGCTTTCCCTTGAGCAGCAGCAGCGACACCAGGTCGCCATCGAGCGCGGCAGCGCGGGCCCGCGTGAGTTCGAAGAGATCCGGATTCCGCTTGTGCGGCATGATGCTGGAACCGGTCGCGAGCTCGGCCGGGAGCATGAGATAGCCGAACTCTTCCGCGCTGTAGAGAATCGCATCGACGGCAAGCCGCGAGAGCTCGTGCGCAAGCTGGCCACACCAGCCGAGGACAGCTGCCTCCAGTTTGCCACGGCCGTTCTGCACCGTGGCAACATTCCTGTCGAGCCCGCCGAAGCCGAGGGCACGGGCTGTCACCTCGCGCTTGAGTGGCAATGGGACACCGTATCCCGCCGCGCTACCCAAGGGGCAGCGGTCGAGGCGTTGCCAGAGCGCCGGAAGTTCCTCCAGCGTGTCCAGCAGTCCCTCGGCCAGCGCGCCGGCCCAGAGCGCCACGGACGACGGCATGGCGCGGCGCTGATGGGTGTAGCCCGGCCAGAGCACGCTCCGGTAGCGCGTAGCGAAGTCCAGCAGCGCCTCGATGAGCGTGAGCCCGCTGCCGTGCAGGCTGAGGAGCGCATCCTTGAGAAAGAGCCGCAGGTCCACCGCTACCTGGTCATTGCGCGAGCGCCCCGTGTGCAGCCGCTCGCCGGCGTCCATGCTCCGCAGCGTGAGCCAGCTCTCGACCGCCGTGTGGGCGTCTTCCTGGTCCTCTCCAATGCCAAGCCGCCCCGCATCAACGGCGCGCAGTGCCGCGCGGAGGCCCGTGCGCAGGCGCCGGTATTCCGTTTCGCCAAGCAGGCGCGCGGCGCGGAGGCCTTCCGCATGCCCCAGGCTGCCCAGCACGTCCCATCGGAGCAGGCGGGCATCCCAGACCGGATCATCACCAATGGTGTACGCGAGCATGGCCGCGTCCGGCTCCGCGCCAGGCGACCAGAGAGTCCGCCCCTTCATGCTCATGCGAGATACTCCTGGGCGACGCGGGCATAGAACTCGCGCGCTGCCGAAACCTCGTGGAGGTTCACATACTCATCTGGCGTGTGCGAGCGGCGGCTGGTACCCGGCCCACACTTGACCACATCCCGGTCTCGCAGGAACACCCAGTCTGAGCAAGTCGGGCTGCCGTAACAACGCGACGCGGGACGCGAGGCCTGCATGACGCGCAGCAGCTTCGACGCAGCAGGCGTTTCGCACGGTACCAGACGATCCGACGTGACAACCACCTCGGACGCCAGCGTGCGCCTGAGCCGCTCGGCGATCTGGTCATGCGGCCATGAAGGCGTACTGCGGATGTCCAGCACTGCGCGCGCCGATGGTGGCGTCACGTTCCGGCTCACGCCGGCTTCGAGCATGGTGGGCGTTACCGTGGGCGCACCGAGCACGGGATGAGGTCGGTCCGGAAAGAGCGTGCCGAGCTTGAGCAGGTCGCCGGCCAGCACCACGGCCGCATTGGTGAACTCGCCATCGGTCGACGCATATCCTGCGTGGCGCTGGTCGCCGGCCGCGACGAGATCCACCATCATGAGCCCGCGCTGGGCCACGGCGAAATCAAGATTGGTTGGCTCGCCGATGATGGCGGCGTCGATAAGACCTGAGCGCTGCACTGCCTCGGGCATCGAGGTGTGGCGCGTCTCCTCGCCATAGCCGAGGATCACCAGCAGCCGCCCGCGCGCTACCCGCGCTTCGCGCGCCAGGTCCCAGGCCGCTGCCATCATCGCAGCAACGGGGCCCTTGGCATCCCCCGCGCCCCGGCCATAAAGCCGGCCCTCTTCGATCGAGGCCCGAAACGGATCCCGCGTCCACCCTTCGCCCGCCGGTACGGTGTCGAGATGCGAGACCAGCGCCAGGGTGGGCCCGGGTGCGCCGCCACGCACCTCGATCCGCACGCCGGCATCATCCCGGCTGACGTCGAGGCTCCACTCCTGCGCGCGCGCTTCCACGAGCTGGCCCACCGCCGCCTCGGTGCCACTCACCGAAGGCGTCGACACCAGCTCGCGCAGCAGTTCAATCTCTAGAGGCCAGGTCAACGCCAAGGTAGGTCGCCTTCTCCTTCCGCCCGACGATCATCGTGCCACAGCCAGCGCCGGTGAACACCTCGGTGAGCAGCGCATCGGCCTGCCGCCCGTCCACGATGTGGGTCCGCTCGACGCCACCAGTGGCGGCGCGAATGCACGCTTCCACCTTGGGCTTCATCCCCCCCGACAGCGCACCGCTCTGCATCAACTCGGCGAGGTCATCGGGATCGGCAAAGGTGACGAGTGTCGAGGGATCGTTCCGGTCGCGCAGTACGCCAGGTGCACCGGTGAGGAAGATGAGCTTCTGTGCACGGAGCGCCGTCGCAATCGCCTCGGCCACGGTATCGGCGTTGACGTTGTAGACGTTGCCCTCGTCATCACCGGCGAGGCTCGCCACCACCGGCACGAAGCGCGCGTCCATGAGGGTCGTGAGCACGCGGGCGTCCACCCGGTCCACATCGCCCACGTGGCCAAAATCCACCCGCTGCGGCTTGCCGTCGTCTCCCACGAGATCCACTGGCGGTCGGCGATGCGCGGTGAGCAGGTCCGCATCTACCCCAGTGAGCCCCACCGGCTGCACCCGGTGCTCGCGGAGAGCCGCGATGAGGTCGGTGTTCAGCAGGCCGGCGTACACCATCTTGGCGACTTCGAGCGCAGCGTCGTCAGTGACCCGCCGTCCGCCCACCATGACCGGATCCTGTCCCATGCGCCGCGTAAGCGCTGAGGCCTGCGGCCCGCCGCCGTGCACCACGACCAGTCGGATGCTGAGCGAGTGCAGCAGGGCCAGCTGGGTGGCGACCTGGTCAAGGACCTCGGCGTCCTGCAAAACCTCACCGCCAAGCTTGACGACAAAGACCTGGTCGCGATACGCGCGCACGTAGCGCAGCGCACCCTTGAGGCCGGTGAGGGAGGGATCGAGCGAGAGGGACAATGTGGGACTCCAGTTGGGCGTAGGGCATGGGGCGTGGGGCGTGGGGCCTCAAGCCCTACGCCCCAAGCCTCACGCCATTATCTCCAGCAACAATGCTCTCTGCACATGCAACCGGTTCTCCGCTTCGTCCACCACCACCGAATGCGGGCCGTCGAGCACGGCGTCATCAATTTCCACGTTGCGGCGGACCGGCAGGCAGTGCATCACGATGCCCGCGCCGGCCCGGGTCTGCTGCTGCAGTCCGGCCGTCATCTTCCAGACGCGATAGGGTTCGCGCAGGATGGCTTCAGCGTCGGGCCGGCCGAAGGCGCCCAGGGCGCCCCATGACTTGACGTAGACCGCCTCGGCGCCGGCGACAGCGCCATTCAGGTCGTCCGTCTCCGTCACGGAACCACCCGCCGCCGCCGCACAGCGGGCGATCGTATCCATGTCGTCTGGATCGAGCGCATAGCCGGGTGGCCGAGCGATGACGACATCCATGCCCATCATGGCGCCGGCGACCGCTGCACTCGCGGGCACCGCGGTCGGCAGCGGCTTGGGATGCCAGGCCCACGCCAGCACGAACTTCTTCCGGCGTGTGTCGCCCAGCTTCTCGCGCAGCGTCATGGCGTCGGCCAAGCCCTGGCAGGGATGCCGGCGCGTGCTTTCCATGTTGATGACGGGCTTGGACGAGTAGCGCGCGAAGTCGCGAATGATCCGATCCTCACGGGCCACCTCCCAGCTTCCGCCCTTGGGAAAGGCCCGCACCGCCAGCGCATCAGCATAGCGCGAGAGCACCCGTGCCGCCTCGATCACGTGCTCCACCGACGTCCCATCCATCACCACGCCATGCTCGGTCTCGAGCGTCCAGCTGCCCTTGCCCGGCTCGAGTATGACTGCATGCCCACCATGCAGGAACATGCCGGTCTCGAAGCTGGAGCGAGTGCGGAGACTCGGGTCCATGAAGATTGCGGCAAGCACTTTCCGCTCGAGCCCGCCGGCCACCTCACCGCGCTTGATCCTCGCGGCGAGGGCCAGCAGCTGCTCAACGCCTTCCTGGCCCCAGTCCTCCATGGCGAGGAAGTCACGGCCGCTCACGCGATCACCTCCACCAGCGCGGCGATCAGCCGGTCCGCTTCCGCGATGGAAAACGAGAGTGGCGGCATGAGCCGGAGCACCATCGGATCAGTGGACGTGCCCGTGAGAATCCGGCGCTCGAACAGCGCGCGCTGCACGTCCACTGCCGGCCGGTCGAGCCGAAGGCCGAGCAGGAGTCCGCGCCCCTGCACGTCCTGCACGCCTGCGCGCCAGGCGCCGTCGCGCAGCCGCTGGCCCACCACGCGCACGTTCTGGAGCAGCGACTCGTTGTCAATGACCTCCAGTGTCGCCAGCGCGGCGGCGCAGGGAACCGGCCCCCCGCCGAAAGTGCTGCCGAGGTCGCCGACCTTCACTTCTGCCGCAATGGCGTCCGCGGCCACCGTCGCGCTGATCGGGAGTCCCGAACCCAGCCCCTTCGCCATGGTGAGCAGGTCGGGAACTACAGCGTAGGACTCGGCGGCGCTGAAGCTTCCGCTGCGTCCCACGCCGCACTGAATCTCGTCGAAGATCAGCATGGTCCCGTGCGCGGCCGTCACCCGGCGTGCGGCCTGCAGGAATGCCAGCGAGCAGTCGCGCGCACCCATCATTCCCTGCACCGGCTCGACGATGAGCGCCGCCACGGTGTCATCGATGAGACCTTCCAGTGCAGCCGCGTCGTTGAAGGGCACCTTGATGGAAAGCGGCATGCCGGCGCGACGGGCCCCGGCTTCGTATTTCTCACCGTCAGTGACCGAGAGACACGCAACCGTACGCCCGTGCCAGCCACCCGCGACAGAGACAATGCGCTGGCGCCCGGTCACCTTCCGCGCCAGCAGCATTGCATTCTCGTTCGCTTCCGCACCCGAATTGGCGAAGAAGACATGCGAGAGAGGATCGGGCATCCGCCGCACGAGTTCAGCTGCCAGCCGCTCGCGATTCGGGTGCGGCAGCACGGTGGAGTAGAAGAGCAGCGCTGATGCCTGCTCGCTGATGGCGCGGACCACCGTCGGATGGCTGTGGCCCGTGGCCGCGACCGCGTGCCCGCCATAGGCGTCGAGCCAGCGATTGCCATCCTCATCCGTGATCCACGACCCACGACCCATGACTGGCTTCACCGGCATCTGGGCATAGACCGGGAGCAACGCATCAGCCGTGCTGTTCAGCATGGATGGATACCTACCGCTTCCAGCCCAGCGGTCTCCTCGAGGCCGAGTGCGATGTTCATCGCCTGGATGGCCTGGCCACCAGCACCCTTCACCAGGTTGTCCTCGGCGACGATCACCTGCAGCTCGCGGGCATCCTCGCTCATCGCGGCGTGGATGAAGGCGTAGTTGGTGCCCACTGCCTGGGTGAGGTCGGGTGCCCGATCCATGATGCGGACAAAGGGGCGGCCGGCGTAGGCATTGCGATACAGTGCCGCAGCCCCGTCCGCCAGCGCCGGATTCGGCTCGCTCAGTCGCACGTGCATGGTCAGGTAGATCCCGCGCACAAAAGGTCCGCCGTGCACCATCAGCCGGGCGTGGGCGTGCTCCCGTCCGGTCCAGGCGCGCCAGTTGGCCAGCACCTCGGCCTCATGACGATGGCCCAGCACCGAATAGGCAAAGACGTTGCTGGCTCGCGCAGGATGGTGTGTGGTGGGGCGCGGATGCACGCCGGCGCCGCTGGAACCGGTAATGGCAAACAGCGCCGGCTCGCAGACGATGCCCGCATGCGCGATGGGCCAGAGTGCCAGCTGCGCCGCCGTGGCAAAACAGCCTGGCGCCGCAATTGCCGTGGCACCCTTCAGCCGCTTGCCGACCACGTCC
>DASSHL010000164.1:0-4453 GCA_035692845.1 Gemmatimonadales bacterium | reverse complement strand
CCTGCGCTCGCGTCATGCTTTCGGACGCCCGGCCGCATCCTGCGGCAGGGCTTCGGCATTTTGCCGGGCCCGGCGGGACGCGATCAACCGCCAGGCGAACGCCATTGCCAGAACAACGACAGCCCCCCAGATGATCCAGCGAGAGTCCAGGGCGATTCCGACCAGCGCAATCGCAATTCCCAGAATGCCCAGCAGTTGTCTCGTCATCTGTCCAGAAAGGCTGCGATCGCTGTCCTGAAATCAGGCGTGGCGCGGGCCGCCGCATTCACTCGCGCACCGAGCGCCATCCCCTCGGCAAAGGAGAGGCCATCCTGCGCATACAGCAGCTGCTTCGACAGTGCGAGCGCGGATGCCGAGCTTTCCACCAGCGCTGCAAGCAGAGTTTCTGCCTCGTTCTGCAATGCAGGCTCCTGCACTACGCGCGAGACGAGCCCGACTTCCAGCGCCTCTGATGCACTGAGGACTCGTCCCGTCGCAACCAGGTCAAACGCGACGCGCTCGCCCACCAGCCGGCGCAGCATGGTCATCACCATGGCCGGGACGAAGCCGCGCCGGATCTCGGGATAGCCTAGGCTGGCGCGGCCGGACGCAAGCACGATATCGCACGCTGTCGCAAGCCCCGCTCCGCCGGCCAACGCACGTCCCTGCACCACTGCCACCACCGGCTTGGGCAGCGCGCGGAGCGCGAGGAACAGCCGGCCCAGCCGCATGGCATCCGTTTCATTCTCCTCGAGCGACCGGTCGGCTGATGCGAGGAGCTCGGCCAGGTCGGCGCCGGCACAGAAATCCTTGCCGGCACCCCGCACGCACACCACCCGCACATCGGCATCAAGATCAGCCCTGGCGATCGCGGCAAGGAAATCATCGATCAGCGCTGCGCTCAGCGCGTTGCGCTTGTCGGGGCGATTGAGGGTGAGCGTGAGGATGCCGCGCGAGCAATCCTCAAGGAGGAGCGGTTCGCTCATGGAGCGTGGCGGGAAAGCAGCGTGCCGGCGAGGGATGCCGGTACCGGAATCTCCATGCGGAGGAGCGCCGTGGAATAGACCTTTCCCTGTGCGTCGGTCTTGAGACTGAGCGTGCCGCCGCCGTCGAGCGCGCCATGCAGGAGAAAGTTGAGCGCGCGCAGGTTGGGCAGCTCGAAGCGCTCGACTCCGCTCACCATGTCCCCGAAGTGGCGAGCCACCCGCTCCCGGGTCACCTCCTGCAGGAGCACGGGCCAGTAGTCCGGCTCCAGCGCGATCACGCCCACATTGGCTGTATCGCCCTTGTCACCTGAACGCGCGTGCGCGAGGTACCGCAGCGGCACCATCTGCACCAGTTCAGCGGGCGCACTCGCCGCAGCCTTCTTGACAGGCATCAGGGTTCTCCCTGGCTCATGCTTCGAGGATCTCCACTCCGATGTGCGGCTCGATCTCGCGGCGATCGACGAGGGCGGGCCAGTAGGCCACAATTTCTTCCACCTGCGGACGGCCACCGGCAAAGCCGGTCACACTGGGCGGTCCGGTGAGCACCAGCGGCGCGATTTCCCTGGTGAAGCGTTCCACTGGCTCCTTCTCGCGGGCGCGTACGCCCACCCGGAGCTGCACTTCCGGCAGGTCGGGATCGGGTGGGCCGGCCAGCGCGCCGTGCGTAGCATCCACGCCGACGTACTCGGTCAGGATCTGCTCGAACTCGAGGCCGAGCGCATCGAGGCGCTTCCGGAGAATGGCGTCGGCGGCGCGCGCCTTCTCGAAGGCATCGGGCCAGGAATACACCAGCGTGCCCACGGCCTTGTAGCCGTAGAACCAGGCGATGGAAACCTTGAGCATGTCGGTGCGCGGCCCGCCCCCGATGCCGGAGACCCGGACACGATCCTTGCCGGACTGCTTCAGCTGGATCGTGGTGAAGTCGGCGACGCCATCGGGCGTGATATAGCTGTGCGGGTCGCCCATTTCGTAGACCAGCTGCTCGGTGACGCTCGCCACGTTCACCACGCCGCCCGTGCCCGGGTGCTTGGTGATGACGAAAGAGCCGTCCTCGCTCACGTCGGCGATGGGAAAACCGGGGTTCTCCAGCCCTTTGACCGCACGCCAGTCCTTGAGCAGGTTGCCACCCGAGGACTGCGCCCCGCATTCGATGATGTGCCCGGCGACGGTGCCTGCGGCGATCCTGTCCCAGTCATCCGGATCCCAGCCGAACTCATGCACCAGCGGGCCCAGCGTGAGTCCGGTGTCGGTCACGCGACCGGTGATCACGATGTCAGCACCCTGGTCCAGTGCTTTCACAATAGGCGCCATGCCGATGTACGCGTTGGCGGACAGCACCTTGTCACGAATGTCGGAGAGCGGCCGACCGGTGTCCATGTCGGCGAGCGCGTGGCCGCGCGCAATCAGGTCATCGAGCCGGTCCAGGATGTCATCGCCGGTCACGAGCCCCACGCGCACCTTTCCCTGCAGGCCCGCGCGCCGCGCCGCGTCCAGTACCGCCTGGGCACAACCGCGCGGGTTGACGCCGCCGGCGTTGGAAGTGACGCGAATGCCCCGCTCCACCATGACCGGCAGGATGCGCTCCATCACCTGCGGAAAATCGCGGGCGTAGCCCATCGCGGGGTTGCGACCCTTCTGCTTCTGCATGATGGACATGGTGACTTCGGCGAGGTAATCCATCATCAGGTAATCAATGGGGCCGTCGTTCACCTGCCGGACCGGCGCTTCGAGCCAGTCGCCCCAGAATCCCTGTCCTGCTGCGACGCGTATGCTGCGAGTCATGGCGATGGAGTTCCCGTGGTTCCGGGTGCGAAGACCGATTCTGCCGACCAGTCGCGCGTTCCCGTATCGAAGGTCACGACACCGAGCAGGCTTGCACCGGTCGGAAGCGTCCATGAAGGATCAGCCCATGGCTCACTCACATGCGCCGTGGCGCCGGGTGTCACCGTGACCTCCCGGGCTCCTTCGCGTGAGAGCTGGACAGGGCTTTCGGCGTAGAACCGGAGGCGGATCTCGGCGCCCCAGCTGGCGCCGCCCGCTGGGTCAGCGAAGCCCGGGAACAGCGCGAGCGTGACCATGTCAGGCGCGCGGTCGAACGCATGATGCAGCCGGCCGTGTGCATAGTTGAGCGGTGACTGCTCGAGTGGTGCGCCGGTAGAATCCAGCAGGCTGACGCCGAAGTCGGTAAGCAGTTCCCACTGAGCCGGCGGCATCGAGACGTCCGCCACGAGGTAGCGGGCCCACGCCGGGACCGAAACCGGCCGCCGCAGCGGCTCCGAGCCATTCGCCTCAACCGTCATGACCTGTTCAGCACCAAGCAGGCCCATGAGCATGCGGCCACGCACCATGCTGTCGGTGCGGTTGACGATTGTGGCGTGCACGCTGTCACCGTCGCGCGTGACGGCTGTGGTGACGGGAGCGGGCTCCAACGAAAAATTCACCACCGCCGCGCTGCCTGACGTTGCGGCGGAAACCTGCCAGAATCCTGGCTTGGCGTCGCGTGAGTCGATCCGGAAGACTGCTGCATCGTCGCCCGACCCCGCCTCGAGCGACACGCCATCGAGAAACGGCATGCCCCCCGGCTCGTGCAGGAAGGCAAGCACGCCACGCCCGCTGGACGAAACCCGCACGTTCAGCGGCACGCCAGAGTCGGCCACGAAGAAGTGCTGCTGGCTCTCCGCGGCGCGAAGCGTATCACTGAACTGCGCGCTGGGCCCGACAGCCCGAGCAACAGTCGTCACCAGCCGGAAGGCGGGTCCGGCGAGTGTGTCGGCGCTCCAGCCCGACACCACACCGGTAGTCGGCGCACCCCGACGCGCGACATCGCTGATGGCGAGTGCCAGGTGAGCGGAGTCGGCCAGCGTAATCCGGGCTGGGGCACCCAGCCACGCAGCGCTGGAGCGCAGGTCGAAGGTATCGCGTGCACCGGGTGCGCCCTGCAGCCGGAAAGCGATTTGTGGTGGCAGCGACTCAGCAGGGCCGACGATCAGGAGCGCGGCCGGTGTGCCACGCCCCGACTGCACGGTGATCGAGGGGAGCGTGCGTCCAAGTTTGAGCCACTGCCAGGCGCGGACCGCGTCGGGGATGCCCGCGCCCTGGCCTGTGTAGTCCACCGCGGGCAATCTCCCGGCCGTCACCATCAGGGCCTGACGGACAGCGGCAGCACTCACCTTCACGTGCGCCTGCGCCGCGGCCGAGAGCACCAGTGCGGCCAGTCCCGCGGCATGGGGCGATGCCATGCTGGTGCCGGCCTCGATTTCGCCACCTGCATCCCAGTTGGGCACCGTGGAGTACGCGACGCCCGGCGTCACGATGTCCGGCTTGGGTACTTCACCACCGCGCGCACTGAAGTACGCCACCGCATCCGGCGTCGCAGGCGCCCCTGGCGCGCCGGGCACGAACCGTCCTGGTAACAGCGCGCCCACCGAAATGGCGCGGCTGGAGGAGCCGGGAAATCCGACGGTCGAGACGGCGGGGCCATCGTTCCC
>DASSHL010000163.1:0-5070 GCA_035692845.1 Gemmatimonadales bacterium | reverse complement strand
TCTCGAGCATCCGGCGCTCGTTCAAGGCGTCGAAGCTCGCCAGGATGGCCCGATGCGCCCGGGGCGCGGGAGAAGGGGCAGGTCCGGAATGGCAGGCAGTGAGCGCGGCGACTGCAAGCAGCCAGCGCGACACTACCATGCGCGCGCGACCGCCTCCACCAATTCACCCAGTGCCGCCACGTCCTTCAGGTCCGTCACCTCGGCGGGCGAATGCGAATACCGCAGTGGCCAGGCCAGCGGCACGTCGGGGACGCCCCACGGCGCAAACACCGAGCCGTCATTGCCGCCGCTGGTGGCGCCATACTGCAGGGAAATGTTCTTCCGCTTTGCGAGCGCGATGACCGAATCCACCAGCGTCGACGGCGCCACATTGCTGTTGTCCACCGCCCGGATGACGGCGCCTGCACCGAGGGGCGCCACACCATAGCCCGCAAGCTCAAGCGGAGCATCGGCTGACACGAATGTGTCTACCGCGTGCACGGTCTTGACGTTGCTGCGTAGCGCGTCGGCAGACACGGCCGCGCCTTCCAGCCCGATTTCCTCGCGCACGCTCCAGATGAGGATCACCGGATGCTCGGGTGGATCCTGAGCCAGGCGGCGCGCGGCGAGAATGAGTGCCGTACAGCCCACGCGGTCATCGAACGAGCGTCCGGTGGCGCGGGTGCCGGCCAGCCGCTGGTACGACTTGGGCATCGTGATGGTGTTGCCCACGGCAATGCCGAGTGCTCGCGTGCCCGCTGCCGCGCCAGTCCCGGGATCGACTCGGAGCGCGCCGGGTGTACGGTCTGGATTGCGTCCCACCGAGTCGCGTGGCATGAACACCGCGGGCACGGGGCCCTTGGCCGTGTGCACCAGGGCGAGCTGTCCTTCGTAAAGCGAGGGGAAGAATCCGCCCAGCCGTTCGAGCGTAAGCGTGCCATCGGCCATGATTTCCTTCACCCGCCAGCCGATCTCATCCATGTGCGCCACAAACACGGTGGCGGGCCCATCGCCGCCAAAGCGGACCCAGAGACTGCCGGCGCTGTCCGTTTCGGTATGGAGTCCCTTCGGCAGCAGCTGCTTCACCGCGTTGCGCACCGGCCCTTCTGCGCCCGAGGGACCGTACGTCTCCACCAGCGTGCGCAGCACCGTCTGGGCTTCATCAACAGGGATGCCCTGCCCGGCGAGTGGCGACGTCGGTATCACCGCCAAGGCGAGCAAGGCCAGCAGGGCGAGTGGGCCAGGAACGGTTGGACGGCTCATGGTTTTCCTCCGATCCAGTCGCGCAGGCGCGTTTCCAGCGCGGCCACATCATCGAGCGAGACCGTCTCGGCCGGCCATCCGTCGAACCGGTCGCGGAGGCGCCAGCGGGTCAGCTTGCCGAGAGGCTCACCATGCCGGGGCTGGCGCATCGAGTCGGCCTCCACCGCTCGCGTGCCGCGTCCCGCGTCCAGGACGAGGGTTTCGTCAAATGGCGCCGATGCATTCCCCACCGCGAGCAGGCCGCGGGCGGAAAGGCCCTGCTCCACCACGAACGCAATCACCACCGTGCCGCGCGGCCTGGCCGACGCTGCGCGTACCAGCGCGGCGCACGCGGCGCGCGCGCCGACCGACGGTGCGGCGAGCAGTTCCTTCCCATAGGCCTGGGGCGTTTTCGCCAGCACGAATGGTGTCGTGATGCGGATGCCGAGCGCCGCGACCTCATCGGCACTGCTGGCACCAACATCCACGAAGGCGTCGTCGAAGCTGAAGGGTTCGTCGCTGCTCGAGCGGCCACGCGTGAGGTGCACCGAGCGCACGCCCACCACGCCGGGCACGGGCCCCTTGTCGCCCATCAGCATGATGCGCTGGCCCTCGGCGTGCTGGTCGAACAGTGGCGGCGTGCGGCCAGGGAGCCGCCGCACCGTGAGATAGCCATCGTCCCGGATGCCACCCACAATCCAGCCCGGTTCGTCCATGGGGCACGCCACCAGCCGTCGCGGTGTGCCGCGACCCAGCGTGAGCACCACGTTGCCGGCCCGATCGCGCACGGCATGCGGCAGCATTGCAAGGAGGGTATCGGCGAGCAGCTGTTCATGGCCGATAGGCGCGGGAATGCTCGCCAACCGGAGCAGTGGGTCGGAAGGAGCGGCCTGGGCCGCAAGGCTTCCGGCCGCGATGCAGAGGAGCGACGCGGCGAGAATGGAGGATCGCATGAGGGTCAAGGGTAGAGGGGTCAGGGGCTGGGGACTAGGGATTAGGGTCACGGGCCGCGGGTCCTGCGACTCTCGACCCGCGACCCTCGACCCAGTTCAGTGTGCATCCGCTCCGGTATCGAGATCGTGCACGTACGCGGCACTGCCCCAGCCATCGGGGGTCTCGTCCACGACGCGCCGCAGCAGTTCGATGGCGTCGCTGATGGAGTTGGTGAAGGCGTACTCGACGGTGACGGGCGCCGGTTCGCCGTCCCGCGTCTCCGGAAGATAGGCTACGAGAAAGCGGTCGATGACAGCAGGTTGAAGGTCGGGATGATCGGAATAGGGAAGGCCGTGTCGCCGTTCAGTTTCGTGCAGGATGCGCTCGGCAACCAGCAAGCGCTCGTGCTCGAGGGCGATGGTGGTCATCACATAGTCCCTCATGCGGCCGGGCCGGCGCGTGGCAGGACGTCGGCGACTGGATGGATAATTGGCGGCGCCACGACCGGTGCGGGCCACGACCCTCGCCGGTGCCGCCACTATCATATTGGGGACTCGAACGGGAAGCGTCAGAGAAGAAAAACCGAAAGCCCTTCAAATCTCGACATTCTGCACGGGATGTGTATCTTATTACCCGGCGGGGAAACCCTTGTCGTCATGCCCTTTGCGTGATTCGATCCTGTCGCTTTCCCCGGCGTTCCTCGGCAGCAAGGCAGTGCGGTGTGGCTCGTCAACGTGAGACTCCTCACCGCGAAGCATCGGTGGGCGGCGCAGATTGCGGAAGCACTGATCAAGGGCGGGCGTGTCCGCCACGGTTTTTCAACTTTTCCAGCGGAGTGCATGATGAAGCTTCGAGGCCTTGTACTGTCGGGGCTGCTGGCGGTGCTGTTCGCCCCCGCGGCCAGTGCCCAGGGGTCGGGCACGGTGGAATTTGGGCTCTTTGCCCGCAAGAACTGGTTCGGTGACAGCTATGGACTGGCAAACCGTACCGGCGGCGGCCTGCGCCTCGGCATCTTCCCCGTCAACCAGATCGAACTCGACATCAGTGCCGCCTATACTCCGACGCGATATGCCGCTCGCGATGGCCGGGTGGATGCGTTGAATGCCGCGGCCGAACTGCTCGGACACATTCCCATGGGACAGCACGCCGCCATGTTCCTCGGCGGGCGTTACGTCTTCAACAAGTACTGGGACCGCGGCAACGACATCCCCGGCATCAGCGCCGAGGGTGATGAGTCGGGGCCCGGCGCCATCGCCGGCTTCCGCTTCGGCCTGGGCAGCCGCCTCTCGCTGCGACTGGACGGCACGCTCGACTTCATGGGCCTGATGGGCGATCCCAACTTCGCCCTCAATTCCGCGCCGGACACCACGGACCAGCACTGGGGCTTCACCGCCGGTCTTTCCTGGCTCTTCGGCAACAACGCCGGTATCGGGCGCGTAGGCGATGCCGACAAGGATGGCGTCAAGGACGACATCGACCAGTGCCCCGACTCGCCGCGTGGCAGCGAAGTGAACGCGTCGGGTTGCCCGCCGGTCAACCAGGATTCCATCAACGCCGCGCAGGCTGCTGCGGCGGCCGCCGCGACCGCCAAGGCCCGGGAAGATTCGATCGCGGCCGCTGAGCGTGCCCGCGCCGACTCCATCGCCGCCGCCGAGCGGGCTCGTGCCGACTCCATTGCCGCCGCCGAGCGGGCCGCAGCGCAGGCCGCGCGTGACAGCGCTGCCATGGCTGCCGGCATCAGCGGGGCGCAGATCCAGGCCCTGCGCGACAGCCTTAACAAGCTGACCGCCAGCGCCAACGCCAACGTCACCCTGCCGGGCGTCAACTTCGCCACCGGCACGGCCACGCTGACGCAGAGCTCGCGCTTCATCCTCGACGAAGTCGCGGCTACCCTGGCCGACAACCCGAACGTACGGGTCGAAGTCGCCGGCCACACCGATAACACCGGCCCGCGTGCGCTCAACGAGCGGCTCTCGCTCCAGCGCGCCGAGTCGGTCCGGACCTACCTCATCAGCAAGGGCATCTCCGCTGACCGGATGACGGCCAATGGCTATGCCTGGGATCGTCCGGTGGCGTCCAACTCGACCAAGGCTGGTCGGGCCCAGAACCGCCGCACGGAACTGGTGCGCCTCCAGTAGTCCTGATCACGCACCGCTGGACTCGAACCGCCCTTCGGCAGCAGCCGGAGGGCGGTTCGCTTTTCCGGCCGTCGCTGGGCTACCTTTTCGGCAGGACCTGCGCTGGAGTGAATCCATGTTCCCACGTTGCTTCCGGGCTATCCTGGCGCTCAGCGTCAGCGCCATCCCGCTCGGGGCCCAGCAGCCACACGCCATCGAGGTGGGCCTCTTCGGCCGTGTCAGCCACTACGCCGACGCGATCAGCCTCGATGATGCCGCCGGCATCGGGGCGACAGCCGGCTATTACTTCTCGCCCGTGCTCTCCGCCGACGCCGATGCTTCCTACTCCACCAGCAGCCAGGGCGCGCTCGAAGGCTCGCACCTGCCTGTGCACCTTCGGGTTCTGCTCAACCTTCCCTTCAACAATTCGATCTCACTCTTCGCCGGCACTGGGCCGGTGCTGGAGATCTACGGCAAGGACCTTTCGGCGACGAATGCGGGACTGGGCACGACGGTCGGCGCGCGCGTTGGGATCACGTCGCAACTCATGGTGCGGGCAGGCGGCACGTGGGACTGGATGACCATTACCGAGGCGGACGCGCCCACCTATTCCAATCTGGGCGCCACGCTGGGGATTTCGTTTTTTCCCGGACGCGCCGGTGGGCCGCCCGCTGCGGGCGACGAGGATGGGGATGGCGTGCGGAATGCTGACGATGCCTGCCCGGGTTCGCCGACCGGATCGCTGGTGGACGCCACCGGTTGCGTGCGGCGCAGCGACACGGACCGGGATGGGGTGATC
>DASSHL010000162.1:0-6287 GCA_035692845.1 Gemmatimonadales bacterium | reverse complement strand
CCGCCTGAGTTCCGCGCCACGGCGGAGGAGGTCCACCTCATCGATGTCCCGGACCCGGATCACGAGGTGCGGCACTCCCACCCGGGCGAACGTCATCCAGAGCTCTCCCGGCTCCGCTCTGATATCGCCGGCGTCGGCGGGCTTCACACCGTCCGGGAGGCGGATTTCCGCCATGTCCCCAGGGCCAATGCAGCGGGTCTCCAACGTTCCTGCATCGGTCAGCAGGTGCATCCGCTCGGGTCGCGCCAGCCCCAGCCGGGCAGCCAGCCGAGTGCTGCAGAGCGCCGCATTGCCGCACATCTCGGCCCGGCCGCCATCGGCATTGAAGAAGTGCATTCGCACGCCGTGCGCGCCTTCCGGGGCCAGGATGGCGAGGCCATCGGCGCCGATCCCGGTCCGCCGGTCGCAGGCAGCCACGATACGGGATGCGGACCAGCCTTCCACGGACTCCGTCCGGCCGTCCAGGAATACGAAGTCGTTGCCTGATCCGGTCATCTTGAAGAACGGCACGCCGGCCCCGGTGTCCCGCTCCATCAGAGCCTCCCGATCATGGAACGGAACCGCAGCGACCAGACCATCCAGATGGCCTCGCGCACGATCTTCCTGCTCATCTTGCTCTGGCCTTCCACCCGGTCGGTGAAGACGATCGGAATCTCCTTGATGCGGAACCCCTTTTTCCACGCGCGGAAACTCATCTCGATCTGGAAGGCGTAGCCGTTGGAGCGGACGCGGGAGAAATCAATCGCCTCGAGCACCGCCCGCCGGAAGCACTTGAAGCCACCGGTGAGGTCGTCGACCCGCAGGCCGGTCACAAACTTGGCGTACTGGTTGGCCCCGAGCGACAGGAGCAGCCGCGACATGGGCCAGTTGATGACATTGACGCCCTGGTTGTAGCGTGAGCCGATGACCAGGTCGGCATCCTGGATCGCCTCGATGAAGGCCGGCAGGAACTTGGGGTCGTGGGAAAAATCCGCATCCATCTCGAAGATGTAGTCGAACCCTTCCGCCAGCGCCCAGGAAAAGCCGGCGAGGTAGGCCCGCCCCAATCCCTGCTTGGCCGTGCGATGCAGGACATGAATTCGGGGTTCCGACGCTGCCATTCGGTCAGCCAGCTCGCCGGTCCCGTCAGGCGAGTTGTCATCGATAACCAGCACCTCGAGCCGGGCGTCCTGCTGCAGGACGGCCGGCACAATCTGGGGCAGATTATCACGTTCGTTGAAGGTCGGGATGCAGACGAGATAGCGCTCGGACACGGGCTCGGTGGCTGGGCCCGCCGGACACGTCGCGATGACGGCGCGCCGGACGGGCGTGTCGGACTGCGGCGGAAAGATAATGGGCCGGAGGCCCGGGCTATACGGCCGCGCGCCGCTGCCGGACCAGCGGGAGCACGACCAGCACGAGGGCCAGCAGCGTCGAAAGGGCGGTCACGAGCTTCCCTGCCCCGTAGCCCCGGCCGACGAACTTGAGCGATACCTGTCGAGCTCCGGGCGGCACCTCGAGGCTGAGCTGCGCCCCATTGCCAGGATAGAGCGGCGCCGGCGTGCCGTCCACGGTAGCCTGCCAGTCGGGGAAGTAGGTCTCGGCAATCACGAGCCAGACCGGCCTCGTGTCCGTCGAATCGAGCCGGATCGTCATGGCGCCTGCCGTCCAGTCGGTCACCGTGGCACGAACGGGTGACGGCGCGGGAAGCTGGCGCCCGAGCGGTACCGGGGTGGCGGTGGCGGAATCGTTCAGCACGACCACGCTCTGGTACGGAAACGTGGGGTCGAGCACCGTGGGAATGATCCGGTCGCCAGGCAGCTTGACGGCGCCAGGCACGATCCGGGCATACGTCGACGCGCTGTCCCGCTGGTACAGTATGCCCACGCCTCCGGGAGTCGTCTGCACCGGGCCCATGACCTTGTGATAGCCGGGCACGTCGAGCTCTTGCCCGAAAAGCGCGTACTCCACGTCCCAAAGCGCCCAGAGTGTCGGCGAGACCATGTGCTGGTAAACGTTCTTGCCGCCCCAGAGCTCGTCATACATGAACTCTTCGTTGCCATGATAGCCGAACACGGTCTGGACCTGCTGCGCCATCAGGTAGTCGCCGGGGTAGACCGACGAAATCTGGTATGCACTCTCCACGGGCGCGTCAAACACCCGAAACGGCTTCGGCTGTTGCGCGAGGTACGAGGTTATTGAGTCGCGGGCAAAGATCACGGACGTTGGCGGGCTGAACTCCACATACTTCCGTTCGACCGAATAGAGATCGCCGAGCACCACGACGCCAAGCGCGAGCGCCGCAACTGATCCGGTGGCCCGTCCGCTGCACACCAGCCACGCTGCAACGCCTCCGAGGATCCCCACCAGGAGCAGCCGCACACCGCCAGCGACAAGTTCCGGAGCGTTGGCCTGTGCCACATTCAGCCGCTGCGGCACGGCCAGCGCCTCGGCGAACGGCTGCAGCGCACCTATGGCGCCGAGGAGGCCGAACGCCGCGAGCGCGCCAAACACGATCACCACAGTCCGCACCGACACACGCCGGGCCAGCAGCTCTTCCGCCCCGGCGCCCGCCCAGACTGCCACCGGAAGGGCCACCAGGAAAAACGCCATGCCCGGCGCCCGGACCTTCTTGATGTATGGGACAATCTCGTACCAGAGATGGTAGAACGGGGTGTGCCCGCCCAGTGACACCAGCAGGAAGAGGAGGCCGATGACCGCCAGCGCCAGCATCGCCCGGTCCCGGCGACGGGCGGTGAAGCCAAGGATCGCGAGCCCGACGACCACCGCCCCGAGGTACTCGCTGTGCAGCTTGAAGAAGTTTTCGCCCCAGTAGAACCCGCCTATTCCGTTGAACTGCGGCAGGATCGTGCCGATCAGCTCGGCAGGCGGAAGCGCATAGGCGGTCGCGTAGGCGTAACTGCTGGCCGAGTGGCCGACGGCCCGCGTCGAGAACGGCAGGTAGTGATAGACGGGAAGGATCTGGATCGCCGCGATGCCGGCGCCCAGCAGCACGGCGCCGAGTGCGAGCAAGAGCACGGTGGGCTGGGAACGGGACTGGTCGCGATCCCGGTCGAAGAACGTCAGGTACAGCGTAAAGATGCCCGCGGCGATGAGCGAGTAGAGCGTCATGGGCGGATGCGGCGTGAGGATGGTCAGGCCCACAATGCCGGCGATCGCTCCGTACGCCCAGCCTCTGCCGTCGCGAATGGCGCGTACCAGCGCCCACAACAGCAGCGGCGTCAGTGCGGAGACGAAGAGCTTGCCGTCGTGACCGGGGTGCACCATCGAGAGCACGATGCCCGTGAGCTCATATGACAGCCCGCCAATCAGCGCGGCAGTCCAGCTGAACCGAAGCGCCCGCATGAAGATGTAGGTGAAGAGCCCGGCAAGCAGGATATGCACGGCGAAGCCGACAGCCATCCCCACGCCCACCGGCAGGATCCAGCGCAGCCAGGCGGTCGGATAGAAAATGTCGCCATGCATGGCGCCGATGAACGGCAGCCCGCCAAAGAGGTAAGGGTTCCACTGCGGAATGCTGCCAGTAGCCCGGAAGAATTCGGCGCCGAAGTCGCGGAAGCTGTACCCCGCGACATACTGGTCGCTGTTGAGCCCGCCGAGGAAGTGTCCCTGGAGTAGCGGCCAGAACATGACCACCACGGGTATGAAAAAGACCAGGAACGCGATCAGCGTGGGAAGTTTCGGCTGGTAGTCGGGCTGTTCAGTCTGCTGCACGTCGCTGCCCTCGCTGGAGGATCAGGAATGGTAGTGCGGTGCCGATTTCGGTCAGCGTCAGGAGGAGGCGCGACGCAATGGCGAGTGCCGCCGCGATCCCCGGCCCGACGACGCCGTCGAGCATCAGCAGGAAGACAAGCTCCCGGACGCCGATGCCGCCCGGCGCGAAGAGCGCGAGCAGGCCCGCCACGTAAGACGCGGCGAACGCGCCGATTGCCACCCTCAACGACAGCGCTGGCACATCGAGGATACCGTGCGCCAGCAGCCAGAGCGAGGTCCCGTAGCTGACCCACGCCAGCAAGTTGGCGACGAGCCCGATCGCCACCGCACGCGGACCAGGCGAACGCTCGGGTGGCGCCGCGACCCGCACGAGCCGCAGCAGTCGCCGCGTCACAGGGGGCCAGAGCAGCAGCGCGAGGCCCACCGCACTGCTGATCATCAACGCGACCAGCGCGACCTGTGCCCACGGGGCTTCCGCCTGGAGTCGGGCGCTGCCGGTGAGCCCAACGATAGCGGCGCCGGTTCCGACGGACAGCGCCTGCAGCACCACCGCGGACGCGGTCGCCGCCCACGCCGCCACACCAGCCCGCTGTGCCATCACCGCCATTCCAGCGACTGCCCATACCTTGCCGGGCACGTACTTGCCCAGTCCCGATACCGCCCAGATACGGACGCTGGCCATGAATGGCAGTTGTTGCTGCCACCCGGCGAGCATGATCCGCCATGCCTGGATGAGTATGGCGTAGTTGACCAGCACCAGCAGGACGGCCGCGAGCAGGTACAACGGTCGCACATGCCAGGTGACGGTCTGCGTGACTAGCGCGTGCCATTCGCGAAGCAGCGTCCGAATGGCGAATACCGCCACCACGAACGCCAGGATCCAGCCAACCAGCTTGAGCCAGCGGTTATTCACCCAGCGCCTCGCGATACCAGCCCTCGACGATCCCGGCGACGCTGTCGGGTCGCAGCCGATTGCGCCACGCCTGCCCCGCTTCACGCGCGCGGTAGACTCGCTGGTCATCGGCGAGGAGATCGAGCGTCGCATCCGCGAGCGCATCGGCCGAGGGGATGACGCGCCGGCCCGCCCCGGTTTCCGGCACGATGTCGAGCACGCCGCCCCCGTCCCAGCACGCGATGACTGGTACGCCGCTCATCAATGCTTCGGCGGCCGCCAGGCCGAAACCTTCGCCGACGGCCGGAAAGTACATGAGATCGGCGCGCCGCAGAATGGCGGGGATTTCGGTGGTCGGAAGTGCGCCGGCAAAGTGGATGTCGGCCTTTAAGCCAAGCTCCGCTACGAGCTGCTCGAGTGCGGGGCGCTCCGGCCCGTCGCCGACGATCGTGAGCGGCAGCCGGGCGCCGAGCGTCGCGAGCACGCCGACGGCCCGGATCGCCAGATCCACCCGCTTTTGCGCGGTGAGCCGGGCCACGACGATGGCACCGGCACCGCCTTCGCCCCAGCTGTATCGCGCCGTATCAGCCGGCATCGGCTGGATGTGGCCAGGCGGGAGGAGGCGCCCAGTGGCGCGCTGGATCCAGAGCGCCATTTCGTTTGACACGGCAGTCACAAGCCGCGCCTTCCTATACACCGGCCGGGCGAGCCGGCGCGCGAGGGCAGAGCGATTGAGGAGGGCGGCGTCGGTGCCGTGACTGGTGAGGACGAATGGGCGACCGCGCGGAACCGAGAGCCCGGCGGGCACCCACCAATGCGCGTGGAGCAGATCGGCACCACCTGCCATCGCTTCGTCCGCGGCGCGCCGCAACGCAGCCCGTAGTGCGTTCAGGGCGCGGAGGCCGCCCACGGTACGGGCAGCTTCGGCCATGTTGCCTGCGTATGCCAGGGTCTCATGGCGCGCGCCGGCGTACCGGATACGCCGGACAGGCACGGAGCCGTCCATCGGCTCGCCGACATTGCCCCGATCGCTTGGCGCAACGACACTGACCTCCACACCCCGCGCCACCAGCGCATGCGCCAGCGTGGACAGAAAAGCGCCGGAGAGATCCCCGGCGTAGCGCGGATAATTGTGGGTCAGGAAGGTGACCCGCACGGCATTCAGTCCTGCGAGTCCGCGGGCGGAGCTGCGTTGGCCAGGTGCCGCAGCAGCTCGCGCGTCTCCTCCCGCTGGCCCGCAACGATCTCACCCACGAATCCGAACCCGAACAGGGCGATACCACTGATGACCATGGTTTCCACCAGGTTGAGCAGTGGCCGGAAGCCGATGCCGTACCCGAAGCGCAGCACCAGCGCCACGATGCCCGCAACAAAGCCGACGAAGAAAAGCACCGCACCCGCCAGCCCGAAGAAAAGCATCGGCTTCCGGCCGAAGCGCAGCTGGAACCAGACGGACAGCAGGTCCAGGACACCGATCGGGATGCGCTTCCAGTTGAACTTGGATACGCCGGCATGGCGCGGATGCAGGGCCACAGGGCGGGACGTCAGGCGAAACCCGTCAGCGGACGCGATCACCACCATGAAGCGGTGCCAGTCGGGGCGAAGCGGCATGCCCTGCATGACTTCCCGCCGCCAGGCCTTGACCGAGTTGAGGTCGGTCACGCTCACCCCGAACAGCCAG
>DASSHL010000161.1:0-3219 GCA_035692845.1 Gemmatimonadales bacterium | reverse complement strand
AGCACCGGTCCGATGACCTGGACGATCCTGCCGATGTTGTGCGTCGCGACTGTCGAAGCTGTGGCCATGCTGGCTATCCGTCGTGAGTCGTGAGTCGTGAGTCATGGGTCGCGGGTCACGAGTCACGAGACTCGCGACCCGAGACCCACGACTACCCCTGCAATGCCGCCGCGCCGCCGACGATTTCGGCAATTTCCTGGGTGATCGCGGCCTGCCGCAGGCGGTTGTAGGTGCGCTTGAGCCCGTCGAGTATCTCGCCCGCATTGTCCGTCGCGTTCTTCATGGCAGTGCGCCGGGCTCCGTGCTCGCCCGCCGCCGTCTCCACCAGACCGCGATAGAGCGCATTCCGCACGTAGAGTGGCAGCAGGCGCTCCAGCAGCGTCGTTGCATCCGGCTCCAGCAGGTAATCGGGACGAGGGCCGGTCCGCTCCGGCGTCTCCACGGGAAGGATGCGCATCACGGTGGGCGGCGTCGCAATGGCGCTCTCGAACCGGGCAAAGACCAGGTCCACGCTGGCCAGCTCGCCCCGCTCGTACTGCTCCGTAAGCGGCGCCATGATCTCGGTGGCCTGCGCGGCGGTGGGGCGGTCACCGATATCGATCCGCTCCAGCGCCAGCGTACGCCCGAGATAGCGGAAGTAGCCGATCCCCTTGCGGCCGATACCATAGAGGTCCACCGTGAGCCCCTGCTGCTCCAGCTCGGCGATGGTCCGGCGCGCTTCCTTGATCAGGTTGGAATTGAAGCCACCCGCGAGACCGCGGTTGGAAGTGACGAGGATGACGGCGGCACGCGACGGACCACCCCTGGACGGCGGCTCCGGCTGGCGCAGCAGCGGGAAGTCGCCTGCAAGCTCCGGGGTCACCAGGCTGCCGATCACCTCGCGCAGGGCTTCGGCGTAGGGACGCGCGGCGACGACCCGGTCCTGGGCACGCTTCAGCTTGGACGTGGAGACCAGCTCCATGGTCCGGGTGATCTTCCGCGTGTTCTGGACCGAGCGGATCCGGCCCCGGAGCGCCTTGGTCTTGGCCATTACTCGGCGGCGAAGACGTGCTGGAACGTCTCGATGCCCGACCGAAGGCCGGCCACGAGATCGTCGGTCAGTTCCTTCTTGGTGCGGATTCCCTCCAGCACTTCGGGACGCTGGGCCTCGAGGTACTTGAGGAAGTCACGCTCCCACTGCCGGATGTGCCGGACCTCGATGTCATCGAGGAAGCCGTTGGTGACGGCGTAGATGATGGCCACCTGCTGCTCGACCGGCACTGGCTGGTACTGGGGCTGCTTGAGCACCTCGACCAGCCGGGCGCCACGCGCCAGCTGGCGCTGGGTGGCCGGGTCCAGGTCCGAACCGAACTGGGCAAATGCTTCCAGCTCGCGATACTGCGCCAGCGAGAGGCGCAGCGGGCCCGCCACCTTCTTCATGGCCTTGATCTGCGCGTTGCCACCCACGCGGCTCACCGAGATGCCGGCGTCAACCGCTGGGCGCACGTTCGAGTAGAACAGGTCGGTGGTGAGGAAGATCTGGCCGTCGGTAATCGAGATGACGTTGGTCGGGATGTACGCCGAGACGTCGCCTGCCTGGGTTTCGATGATCGGGAGCGCAGTGAGGGAACCGCCCGGCTTCCTGATGCGCGGGTCGAGCTTGATGGTGTCCTTGTCCTCGGAAATCTTGGCGGCGCGCTCGAGCAGGCGGCTGTGCAGGTAGAAAACGTCACCCGGGTACGCCTCGCGTCCCGGCGGACGCCGAAGGATCAGCGACAGCTGGCGATACGCTGCGGCCTGCTTGGACAGGTCGTCGTAAACGCAGAGCGTGGCCGCACCCTCTTCATACATGAAATATTCGGCGATGGCGCAGCCGGAGTAGGGCGCGATGTACTGCAGGGGCGCCGGATCCGACGCAGACGCTATCACGACGATGGTGTACTCCATGGCGCCGGCTTCCTTCAGGCGCTCGACCACGGTGGCCACCGTGGAGCGCTTCTGGCCGATCGCGACGTACACGCAGATGACGCCGGTGCCCTTCTGGTTCAGGATCGTGTCGACCGCGATGGCGGTCTTGCCGGTGCCGCGGTCGCCGATGATCAGCTCGCGCTGGCCCCGGCCGATCGGGATCATGGCGTCGATGGCCTTGATGCCGGTCTGCAGCGGCTCCTTCACCGGCTGACGCACGATGATGCCTGGTGCGATCATCTCCACCGGGCGGTGCGTCTCGGCCTTGATGGGCCCGCGACCGTCCACCGGGCGGCCCAGCGCATCAACGACGCGCCCGAGCATCGCGCGACCCGCCGGCACTTCCAGCAGGCGGCCGGTCCGGCGCACTTCGTCGCCTTCCTTGAGCTTGAGGTAATCGCCCAGGATGGCGCAGCCGACGTTGTCTTCCTCGAGATTGAGCACCAGGCCGGTGACGACTTCGCCGGTGTCCCGGGAGGTGAATTCGAGCATCTCACCGGCGGTGGCGGACTTGAGTCCGTACACGCGCGCGATGCCATCGCGCACTTCGAGCACCGTGCCGACTTCAGCGACGTCAACCGTCGCGAGGTCCGCACTCTCGATTTCACGGATGAGGATGTCCTTGAGCTCGCCTGGGCGGAGGATGGTATCGGTGGCCATTGGCGTCCTGTTGATGCCTCGGGTGACGGGTCCGAAATTAGCTTGTGAAAATAATCACAATATGAACGGGAGGGAAGTGGGAATGAGGGGTTAGGGGCTAGGGACCAGGGGATAGGGCGAAAGCACGGACGCTCGTCTGGCAACCCCCGATCCCTAATCGCTAGCCCCTACTCCTCGTCTTCCCCCTCACAAAATGCGCCAGCACCCCGCGCGGGCCGAGGCGGGCGAGGCCGCCACAGGAGACACCAGCGATGCGGAGCGCCGTGCTGTTGAGATGGGCGGCGGAGGAGAAACCAAGAAGCTGGGCGGTTGCCCGCGGCGGATAGCCGGGGTTCTGCAGCAGCTGGCTGGCCGTGGCGACCCGGGTGAGATCAATGACGCGCTTGAGGTTGGGCGCCCCGCCGGCGCCAAACTGCCGGGAGAGATGCTCCCGGCTCACACCCAGTCGCTCGGCGAGTTCGGCGGTGCGACGCGGCCGGTCCACGTCTGTCACCAGGCGATCCCACGCTTGCCGCTGCATGGCGTCGTCCAGCCGGAGGACTCGGACGGCGTCGGCCATGGCGTCACGCCGGCGCGCGGTGAGGGAGATGCGCGCCAGCATCTCGCCGAGGA
>DASSHL010000160.1:0-8047 GCA_035692845.1 Gemmatimonadales bacterium | reverse complement strand
AGAGCGCGATCCCGCTGTAGATCGCCCAGGCAAAGAGCATGTTCATCGTGACGCCGGCCACGATCACGATGATGCGCTTCCAGACTGGCTTCGACTCAAAGAGCCGATCGGGCGGCACCGGCGTATGGGCCTCGCCGCCTTCCAGCTTGGACAGGGCCTCCTCCTCGGCGCTCGCCATTTTCACATAACCGCCCAGCGGCAGCCAGGAGATGGCGTACTCGGTCTCTCCCCGCCTGAAGGTCAGCGCCTTGATGGGCGAGCCCATCCCAAGCGAAAACCGGTGCACATAGATGCCGGCCCACTTCGCAGCCACAAAATGGCCCAGCTCATGGATGAAGATGAGCACGCCAAGGACGACAACGAGCGCGAGCAGCGAGATCATGCGGACATCCGTTGGATCAGGTCGTGGGCCCGGCGGCGCGCCTCGTGGTCAGCCTCGAGCACGCCCTGCAGGGTGGTTGCCGGCTGGGGCGCAGCCGAATCGAGAGCGCCGCAGATCACGCCAGCGATGTCGCCGAAACGGATCCGCCCGTCGAGGAACGCCGCGACCGCAACCTCGTTGGCCGCGTTGAACACGGCGGGCGCGGTGCCGCCGGCCCGGCCCGCCTCGATGCCGGCATGAAAGGCGCCGAACACATCGTGTCGCACTGGCTCGAAGGTAAGCGGGCTGGCACGCAGTGGATCGAAGCGCGGCACGCCCATGTCCGGCACCCGATCGGGCCATGTGAGCGCATAGAGGATCGGCAGTTCCATGGTGGGAAAGCCCACCTGCGCCATTACGCTCCCATCGCAGAATTCCACCAGCGCATGGATGATGCTCTGCGGATGCACTACGGCATCGAGCGCATCATACGGCAGGCCAAAGAGAAAATGGGCCTCGATGATCTCCAGCGCCTTGTTGGCCAGTGTGGCGCTGTCCACCGTGATCTTGCGCCCCATGTTCCAGGTGGGATGAGCCAGCGCCTGCTCTACTGTCGCGGCGGCGACCGCGGCAGCCTCCCATTCGCGGAACGGCCCGCCTGAAGCCGTGAGCGTGAGCCGGCACGCCGCGCTCCGCTGGCCAGCCAGACATTGGAGCACCGCGCTGTGCTCACTATCCACCGGTACCAGCTCACCGCCACCCTCGCGCGCGGCCGCGAGCACCAGCGATCCCGCCATGACGAGCGATTCCTTGTTGGCCAGCGCCACCCGCTTCCCTGCCCGGAGCGCGGCGATCGTGGCCGCGAGCCCGGCCGCGCCCACTACCGCATTCACGACGATGTCTGCGTCGTCCTGTGTCGCCGCATCCACCAGCACATCGGGACCCGACGGGAATCGCGGCACATGCCCGTTGCCGTTCACGAGTCCGGCAAAGCTCGGCTTCCACTCGTCCACCTGCGCCGATAGCAGCTCCGCATTTCCGCCGCCGGTGAGTGCCACAAGGCGGAACTCGTCTGGATGTCGTCGCAGCACCTCGAGCGTGCTCCGTCCGATGGAACCGGTGGAGCCCAGGATTGCCACACCACGACGCCCGCCCATCACGCCACTCCCAGCGCGCGATACAGAAACGCGCAGACCGGAAGCGCAAAGTAGAGCGAGTCGAACCGGTCCAGGATGCCGCCATGGCCAGGAATGAGGGTGCCCGAATCCTTCACGCCGGCGCCCCGCTTGAACAGCGACTCCAGCAGGTCACCGAGCTGACCCACAATCGAGAGCACAAGCGCGATGAGCATCACATGCACCGGGGTGGCATGCACACCGGCGACCGGGAACACCCACCAGCCGAATACCGCACCAACGATCACGGCTCCGACGACGCCCGCGACGCCACCCGAGCGCGTCTTGCCCGGGCTCACCACCGGGGACAGTTTCGGCCCGCCGATCAGCATCCCGCCGAACATGGCAAAGCTGTCGCAGACCCAGATGACGACGAGCGGAAAGAATACCAGCCAGGTACCAGGCCACGACGCCGTGGCATGATCGGCATGGCGCAGCACCAGGATGAAGGCCGGCAGCGCAGCGGCATAGAGCACGGCGAGGACTGTGGTGGATGCAGCTTCCAGCGGATGTCCGTCAGGCGGCCGCGTCGTGAGGACCCAGATGAGCACCAGGATGAGCCAGAGCGCACCGGCGTAGGGCCACCAGGCGGCCCAGAAACCGGCCGCCGCCGGTTCGGCCAGCACCGAATAGACCAGCGGCCCGAGCGCCGCTGCCGAGAGGAAGCCAGGCAGTGCCATCGGGCCGATGTCCTTCGCCGGGACGAAACCGAACAGCTCCTTCACGCCAAGAACGCCAATGAGTGCCACCAGCGTCGCCAGCACCCAGCCGCCGAGATAGACCAGTCCGAGGGCGGCGGGAATCGCCACCGCGGCGAAACCGATCCGCCGCCCGAGGTTCGCCGCCATCAGAGGGGAACGCGGCCGAAGCGGCGGTCGCGACGCTGAAAATCGAGGATGGCCTCGAACAGGTTCTCGCGAGTGAAGTCGGGCCAGAGCACCGGCGTCACGTAGAACTCGGCGTAGGCCAGCTGCCAGAGGAGAAAATTGGAGATCCGCATCTCACCCGAGGTGCGGATAAGGAGATCGGGGTCGGGAAACGCAGCCGTGTAGAGACGCTGGGCCAGCGCCTCTTCGTCAATCTCGTCGGGGCGCATGCGCCCCTGCGCCACCCGCTCGGCCAGGAGCCGCGCCGCGCGCGTGATCTCGGCGCGCGAGCTGTACGAGATGCAGAGGTTGAGCGCGAGTGCCTGGCCGCCTTCGGTATGGCGCATTACCCGATCCACTGCCTGCCGGCCAGAATCGGAGAGCCGCTCGAGGTCGCCCAGCACCTGGACCCGGACACCCTTCTCGCGCAGCTCCTGCGACTCACGCGCGATGTATTCCTCGAGCAGCCCCATGAGCGCGTCAATTTCGCTCTGGGGCCGCTGCCAGTTCTCGGTGCTGAAGGCAAAAAGGCTGAGGACTTCGACGCCGGCATCGAGACAGCCGGCCACCACCTCGCGCACCGCTTCCATGCCGGCGTGATGGCCGAGCGGCCGGGGCAGCGAGCGGCCACGGGCCCAGCGGCCGTTGCCGTCCATGATGATGGCAATGTGCTGCGGCACCGCCCCATTCAGGCGGACCTGTTCCAGCGCGCCGTCGGCCATGCGGTCAGACTTCCATGATCTCGGCTTCCTTCACCGAGACCATCTGGTCAATCTGCCTGGTGTGATCATCGGTGAACTTCTGGATGTCCTTCTCGGCGCGGCTCTTCTCATCGTCAGAAACGTGCTCCACCTTCTTGACGCGAGCGATGGCGTCGGTCCGCGCGTGGCGCACCGCCACCTTCCCTTCCTCGGCGAGCTTCCGCACCAGCTTGACGAGATCCTTCCTGCGCTCCTCTGAGAGCGCGGGCAGCGGCACCCGGATCAACGTGCCCTGGCTCGACGGGTTGAGACCGAGGCCGCCATCGCGGATGGCCTTCTCGATGGCCTGCGCCAGTCCCTTGTCAAAGGGCTGCACGCTGAGCATTCGCGGCTCGGGCGCGGAGACCATGGCCACCTGATTGAGCGGCACCTGGCTGCCGTATGCCTCCACCCGGACGCTGTCGAGGAGCTGGGGCGACGCCTTGTTGCTGCGGATCCCCTGCAGCTCCCGACGGCTCGCATCCACCGCCTTCGACATCTGTTCCCTGGCGTTACGAATCACTTCCGGAATCGTGCTCATCGAACGATCGTCCCGACCCGGTCTCCCTGCAGCACGCGCGAGATGGCGCCGGGCCTGTTCATGTTGAAGACAATGATGGGGAGGTTGTTCGCCTTGCACAGTCCAAAGGCGTTGGCGTCCATGACGGCGTAGTTCTTGACGATGGCTTCCTGGAAGGAAAGTTCGGGAATGAACTCCGCATCCGGATTCTTCCGTGGATCGCTGGTGTAGATGCCATCCACATTGGTGGCCTTGAGGATGACCTCGGCTTCGATCTCAAGCGCGCGCAGCACGCCCGCTGTATCGGTGGAAAAGAACGGGTTGCCGGTGCCACCGGCAAAGATGAGGAGCCGCCCCTTCTCCAGGTGCCGAATGGCGCGCCGGCGGATGTACGGCTCCGCCAGCGACTCCATGCGAATGGCCGTCATGACCCGTGTATCGACGCCCACTTTTTCAAGCACATCCTGCACTGCCAGCGCGTTGATGACGGTGGCGAGCATGCCCATGTAGTCGGCGGAGACCCGGTCCAGGCCCTCACGGCTGGCCACGGCACCACGGATGATGTTGCCGCCGCCGACGACGAGGCAGAGGTTCACGCCCAGGGCGTGCACCAGCTTCAATTCCTCGGCGAGGGCCTCGACTACACCGTAGTCAAGGCCCTGTCCCTTGTCGCCTGCCAGCGCCTCCCCGGAAATCTTGAGCAGGGCGCGACGGTAGGCGAGCGGCATCAGGCGCCGACCTGGAACCGCACGAAGCGCGTCACCGAGAGCTCCTTGCCGGCCTTGGTCACCAGCTGGCCCACGGTCACGGTATCGTCGCGCACGAAGGGCTGTTCCAGGAGCGTGCGCTCGGCCACGAACTTCCGCAGCTTCCCGTCCACGATCTTGGCCCGGATCTGCTCCGGCTTCCCTTCCTGCGCCACCTGCTCCTCCGCAATACGGCGCTCACGCTCGAGCAGGTCGGCGGGAATGTCTTCCGGCCGCACGCCGAGCGGATCGGCGGACGCGACATGCAGCGCAACGTCACGCGCAACCGTGTTGGCCGCCTCATCACCGGGGCCGCTCATGGCCACCAGCACGCCCACCATGCCGTTGTGGTGGAGATATTGCCCCACCACGCCGTCCTTCTGCACCAGCTTGGCATAGCGGCGGAAGGCCATGGCCTCGCCGGTCTTGCCGGAAACTTCCTTGACGACCTGGCTCACCGTCTTGCTCTTGTCGGCGGTCCACTCCGCGCTATCGAGCGCCGACCCTTCGGCGACGCCCTCGGGCGCGCTCGTGAGCACCTGCTTCGCCAGGGCCCGGGCGAGATTCTGGAAGTCCTCGGTGCGAGCCACGAAGTCGGTTTCGCAATTCAGCTCCACCATGGCACCGCTCTTTCCGTCGGATGCCATCTCGACCACGACGACGCCCTGCAGGGCGCTGCGGCCGGCACGCTTCTCGGCCTTCGCAATGCCCTTGGCGCGCAGCAGTTCTGCCGCCTTTTCCATGTCGCCACCGGCCTCTTCCAGCGCCTTGCGGCAATCGAGAATGCCCGCGCCGGTCCGGGCCCTGAGCTCACTGACTTCCTTGGCTGTGATCGTTCCACTAGTCATGTTCGTAACCCGCAAAAGGTTCATGAATCGGGTGAATATTAGTCAAAACCGCCGCCCTTGGCCCGTCGGGCCGAAGGCGGCGGTCGGGCGTCCGGGGATAAGCCCCGTACGCCTAGGCGTCGGAGCCGGGTGCCGTGCTGGGCTCTGCTGCGCCTTCGCCTTCGGTCCGAAGCCGCGCCGCAATGGCTTCCGGCTTGGGACGCCGCTTCCGGCGGCCGGGGCGGCGACGCTTGCGATCCTCGGTGCCGTCATCGGCCGCGAGGTCGCTGGTGTAGATCTCGCCCTCGGCATCTTCACCCGACTCGCGGACGGGTGCGCTCGCGCGGGCTTCCCTGATGGTGTCCGCCAGTGCCGCGGTAATGAGCGAGACTGACCGGATGGCGTCGTCGTTGCCCGGAATCGGCACGGTGATCACGTCCGGGTCAGCGTTGGTGTCGACGATGGCAACCACGGG
Organism: Gemmatimonadales bacterium; assembly: GCA_035692845.1. GTDB lineage: Bacteria > Gemmatimonadota > Gemmatimonadetes > Gemmatimonadales > GWC2-71-9 > CAMLHP01. Next base: position 2,337 of record DASSHL010000160.1, on the reverse strand, counting down.
AATGCCAAGCTTGTTGGCCTCGGCCACCGCGATCTTTTCCTTCTTGGCGTCGACGACGAAGAGGACACCGGGCAGCCGGTTCATGTTCTTCACGCCCTCGAGGTTCCGGGACAGCTTCACCCGCTCACGCTCGAAGAGCAGTTTTTCCTTCTTGGTGTAGTTGGCGCCGAACTCACCATCCGTGCTGCCCTGGTCCAGCTCGCGGAGGCGCCGGATCTGCTTCTTCAGCGTCTGGAAGTTGGTGAGCATGCCGCCCAGCCAGCGCTCGGTGACGTAAAGCGCGCCGCACTGGGCCGCCTCCGCCTGGACGATGGCCTTGAGCTGCCGCTTGGTGCAGACGAAGAGCACGCTCTCGCCGCGACTCACGACCCCACGCAGGGTTTCCTGGGCCTTGGTGATCTGCCGAAGCGTCTTCTGCAGGTCAATGATGTAGATGCCAGAGCGCTCGGCAAAAATGAAGCGCCGCATCTTGGGGTTCCATCGGCGGGTCTGGTGGCCAAAATGGACACCGGCCTCGAGAAGATCCTGGAGCTGGGGCTGCGCCATGCGAGTCCTGCGTTCCTTTCGAAAGGGTTATGCGTCCACCGCGTTCATCTTCCGGCCCGACCCGAAGGCACCCAGACCGGAATCCCGCGGTGTGCGAGGTGTCCTGCTGGTTACCGCTTGCTGAACTGGAAGCGCTTCCGCGCGCCCGGCCGGCCCGGCTTCTTCCGCTCGACCGCGCGGGCATCGCGCGTGAGCAGCCCGCCCGCCCGCAGCTTGGCGCGGTGCGCTTCATCGGCCGACACCAGGGCCCGTGCAATGCCCAGCCGGAGCGCGCCGGCCTGGCCGGTCTGCCCTCCGCCGTTGACATGGGCCTTCACGTCGAAGGCGCCCAGCGTGTCGGTGGCGGTGAACGCCTGCTGGATGTGCTGCACCAGCGAGGGGCGCGGGAAATAATCGCCCAGCGTGCGGCCATTCACGTCCCACTTGCCGGTGCCCGGCGTGATGTAAACGCGCGCCACGCTGGTCTTGCGGCGGCCGGTGGCGTTCCAGCGATTTTCAGGAGCCGGGCTCATGCCTTCACCTTGTCAGTCAGTTCGTAGGGCTGGGGCTGCTGCGCTGCATGCGGATGCTCAGCGCCGCCATACACCTTCAGCTTGGTCCGGAGCTTCTGCCGGGACAACGAATTCTTGGGCAACATCCCGAAGACGGCCTTTTCGATGACGCGATCGGGATGCTTGTCGAGCATGTCCCGCGCAGGAACATGGCTCTCGTGGCCCATGTAGCCGGTGTGCTTGAAGTAGGTCTTCTGCTCCAGCTTGCGTCCGGTCAGATGCACCTTGCTCGCGTTGACCACCACCACGAAATCGCCGCCATCCATGTGGGGCGTGAAGGTGGGCTTGTGCTTGCCGCGAATGAGCTGCGCGACGTGGCTTGCCAGCCGCCCCAGGGGAACCCCGGTGGCGTCGACGATATGCCAGTCATGCGTGATATCTTCCGGCGTGGCCGAAAAGGTCTTCATGTACCGTTCCATCCGGACTGCGTGAGAATCCCTAAATCAAGACAGACTCCTAAAATAGCTCCTCGCGGAGGGGTGGGTCAAGTGGAGCGCAGGGCATGGGGCGCCCTCAGCCTGCAGCCTTCAGGGTCACCAGCACCTGCCCCTTCTCCACCGCCGCACCAGCCACCACCCGAACCTCCGCGACCGTCCCTGCTGCCGGCGCCTTGAGCTGGTTTTCCATCTTCATGGCCTCGAGCACCACCAGCGGCGCTCCGGCCGCAACCTGCTGACCGGGCTCGACCTGGACCCGCACCACAAGACCCGGCATCGGGGCCTTGAGCACTCCACCCCCGCCCTGGCCCGACGCGGCCCCGGAGAGGCTCCGGATGTGCCGGCTACGCTGGTCCAGGACTTCCACCTCGAGGACCCTGCCCTGCATGCTGATGACCCACTGCCCTCGGCCAAGCGCTTCGCTGGCCAGCGTCCGGGAGATGCCGTCCCGGGTGAGCAGCTGCAGCGGGGTACCGGCGACGTGATCGAGCGAAGCCTGCTGGCGGGCCCCGTCCACCACGACCGTATCGCCCACGACGTCAACTTCTACCTCGCGCCCATTCACCGTAACCCAGTATTTCACGCGCGCTCCATGACCGCGACGGTTTCAACGTGGGCGGTCTGGGGAAAGAGATCGTAAGCCCGGCAGGCTCGGAGCCGGAACGACGCGAGCCGGGCAAGGTCCCGGGCCAGCGTAGCCGGGTCGCAGGAGATGTAGACGATCCGGGCCGCCCCGGATGCGTCGAGCTGCCGCACGGCTGCCTCATGCATGCCGACGCGAGGGGGATTCGTGATGACCGCGG
>DASSHL010000159.1:0-4323 GCA_035692845.1 Gemmatimonadales bacterium | reverse complement strand
GGTGCCCCGCTCCTGGCCCGGCGCCGAGAACCGCGGATCGGCGCGCTTCACTTCATCGCCCTCCTTGACCTGCAGGAGTGCACCTTCCGGCACCGGGAAGCGGTTGATGATCTTCTTGGGATCCTTGGGATCCACCACCTGGATGCCTTCGCGCTCTTCTTCCTCGGCGGTCTCATCCTCGCGGGTGAGCGCCACGCGAATGCTCCCCTTGGTGCCGTCCTCGTATTCCACCGGCACGTCGGCCCACTCGAGACCCTTGGTGTACTTCACCACGCCGTCCGCACGGGCCCGGCGCTCGGCCTCTTCGGCGATGCGCGATGACGTACCACCGATGTGGAAGGTCCGGAGCGTCAGCTGGGTGCCCGGCTCGCCAATGGACTGCGCGGCGAGAATGCCCACGGCCTCGCCCATGTCCACCATGTCCATGGTGGCCAGGTTGCGGCCATAGCACATGCGGCAGACGCCGCGGCGCGCTTCACAGGTGAGCACGCTCCGGATCTTGACCCGGTCGAGGCCCGACTCGTCGATCTGGTCGGCCGCGTCCTCGTCAATCAGCTTGCCGGCTTCCACCAGCAGCTTGGGATCCCCGTCTTCGTCCAGCTCGTGCGGATCGAAGATGTCCTCCGCCGCAACACTGCCGACGATCCGCTCCTTCAGCGGCTCGATGATGTCCTCGCCCTCCTTGAGGGACGAGATCTCGAGACCATTGATGGTGCCGCAATCTTCCTCGGTGATCGTGACATCCTGCGCCACGTCCACCAGGCGGCGGGTGAGGTAACCGGCGTCCGCCGTCTTGAGCGCCGTGTCGGCCAGGCCCTTGCGGGCGCCGTGGGTCGAGATGAAGTACTCGAGCACGGTAAGGCCTTCCCGGAAGTTGGACCGGATGGGGCTCTCGATGATTTCGCCGATGCCGCCCGTGAGCTTCTTCTGCGGCTTGGCCATGAGGCCGCGCATGCCGGCCAGCTGCCGGATCTGGTCCCGGCTGCCGCGCGACCCGGAATCGAACATCATGAACACCGGGTTGAAGCCGCCGCGCGACAGGCGCAAGTGGCTCACCATCGCCTCGGCCACGTCGTTGTTGGCGTGGGTCCAGGCGTCGATCACCTTGTTGTAGCGCTCGCCAAAGGTGATCTGGCCGGTGTTGTAAGCGCGCTGGAACCGCTTCACCCGCGCGTCGGCCTCGCTCAGGATCTCGACCTTTTCGGACGGAATTTCCAGGTCCTCGATGCCGATCGAGACGCCACCGGTGGTGGCAAACCGGAAGCCGAAGTCCTTGAGCCGGTCCAGGAACGTGACGGTGTCCGAGAGCCCGGCACGCCGGTAGGACTCGAGCACCAGCCCGGACAGCTCCTTCTTCTTCATGGTCGTGTCGCGGAACCCGAGATCGGCCACGACCTTCCGCGGCAGGATGCTGTTGAACAGCACCCGGCCCACCGTGGTCTGGATCCAGCGCGCCTGCGGCTCGACCGCCTCGCGGGGCGGCTGATACCAGAAGTGCACCGGCGAGTGGTGATCCACCGCGCCCATGAGCAGCGCCATCTCCAGCTCCGCGAGGGTGCCGAAGTAGCGGGCATCCTTCCAGAGCCTGTCGCGCGCTTCCGCGCCCTTGGCGCCCGCCTTCCGCAGTTCCTCCTCGAAGCCCGCCGGCAGCTTGGTGAGCCAGTAGGAACCGAGCACCATGTCCTGCGACGGCTCGGCCACCGGCCGGCCATCGGACGGCTTGAGGATGTTGTTCGAGCTGATCATCAGCAGGCGCGCTTCCAGCTGCGCCTCGAACGAGAGCGGCACGTGGACTGCCATCTGGTCGCCGTCGAAGTCGGCGTTGAACGCCGCGCAGACCAGCGGGTGAATCCGGATGGCCTTGCCTTCCACCAGCACCGGCTCGAACGCCTGGATGCCCAGGCGGTGGAGCGTGGGCGCGCGGTTGAGCAGCACCGGGTGGTCCTGGATGATCTCTTCCAGGATGCCGTACACTTCGGGGCTTTCCTTCTCGACGATCTTCTTGGCCCGCTTGACCGTCTCGGCGATGCCCTTCTCCACCAGCTTGTGGATGATGAACGGCTTGAACAATTCCAGCGCCATCGCCTTGGGCAGCCCGCACTGGTGCAACCGGAGTTCCGGGCCCACCACGATGACCGAGCGGCCGGAGTAGTCCACGCGCTTGCCGAGCAGGTTCTGCCGGAACCGGCCCTGCTTGCCCTTGAGCATGTCGGAGAGCGACTTGAGCGGACGCTTGCCGCGACCCCGGATCGCCTTGGAGCGGCGGCCGTTGTCGAACAGCGCGTCCACCGCCTCCTGGAGCATGCGCTTCTCGTTCCGGAGGATCACTTCCGGCGCCTTGTGCTGGATCAGCTTCTGGAGCCGGTTGTTCCGGTTGATGACGCGCCGGTACAGGTCGTTCAGGTCGCTGGTGGCAAAGCGGCCACCATCGAGCGGCACAAGCGGGCGGAGATCGGGCGGGATCACGGGGATCACGTCCAGGATCATCCACGCCGGGTTGTTGGGCACGTCACCCGAATCGCCCGAACCGAGGAAGGCGTCAATCACCTTGAGCCGCTTGAGCATCTGCTTCTTGCGATGCTGGCTGGTCTCGGTGGCCACGCCGGCACGGAGCGTCTCGGACAGCTTCCGGATTTCGAGCCGCTCGAGCAGCTGGCGCACCGCCGGCGCACCGATGTCAGCCTTGAACGCGGTGTCGCCTTCCTCGCGCGCCTTGGCCTTGATCTCGAGGTACTTCTCCTCGTCGAGCAGCTCGTTCATCTCGAGGTCCTGCTCGCCCGGCTCGATCACGACGTAGTTCGAGTAGTAGAGCACCCGCTCGAGGTCACGCAGGGTGATCCCCAGCAGGTTGCCCATCGGGCTCGGCAGGGTCTTGAAGAACCAGATGTGTGCCACCGGCACGGCGAGCTCGATGTGGCCCATCCGCTCGCGGCGCACCTTGGACAGCGTCACTTCCACGCCGCAGCGATCGCAGATCACGCCGCGGTAGCGGATGCGCTTGTACTTGCCGCAATGGCACTCCCAGTCCTTGACCGGGCCGAAGATCCGCTCGCAGAACAGGCCATCCTTCTCCGGCTTGAACGAGCGATAGTTGATCGTCTCCGGCTTGGTCACCTCACCCCACGACCACCAGGTGCGCTGCCCCTGAAGCTCCAGGCGCTCGCGCTCCTTCTGGTCCCGGGGTCCCCGGATCTCCTCGGGGGAAGCGATCCGGATGCTGATAAAGTCGAAACTCGAGCTCTTCTGCTCGCGTCCGCTGCGGAAATCAATCATGGTTGCCCCTTACTCCTCGCCCGTCTCGGACGTGCCGAGAGTGACCTTGAGTCCCAGCGCCTGCAATTCCTTCACGAGCACGTTGAACGACTCGGGGATCCCGGGCTCGGGCAGGTTCTGTCCCTTCACGATGGCCTCGTACACCCGGCTGCGGCCGTTCACGTCGTCCGACTTGACCGTGAGCATTTCCTGCAGCACGTGTGAGGCGCCGTAGGCCTCCAGCGCCCAGACTTCCATTTCACCAAACCGCTGGCCGCCGAACTGCGCCTTGCCCGCCAGCGGCTGCTGGGTGACGAGGCTGTACGGTCCGATGGATCGCGCGTGGATCTTGTCGTCCACGAGGTGGCTCAGCTTGAGCATGTAGATCGAGCCGACGGTGACGTCGCTCTCGAAGTACTGGCCGCTCCGGCCGTCGCGGAGCCGCGCCTTGCCACCGGGCGTGAGCCCGGCCGCGCGGAGCAGTTCCTTGCTGGCTTCGTCGGCGTCACCCTTGCCAGCGACCATGCCCGCGAGCGCCGGCATGCCGGCATTCTTGAGCGCGTCAGCCGGCGGCGCCTGGGATGCCTTCTCGGCTTCCCGCGCCGCCTTGGCGGCGGTCTTGTCGCCCGCCTCTCCCAGTGCCCGCTGAACCGCAGCTTCCTGCTCCCGCTGTGCGCGGGCGCGCTCGGCCAGCTCGTTGGCCGCACCTTCGAGGAAGGTGTGGACCGACTTGGCAAAGCTCCGGACCTCGGCGGAGACGCCCTTCTTCTCGAGCAGCGTGACGCCGGCGTCGGCGAGCACGAGCACGCCGAGCACGAGCCGCCGGACGAGGAACGCGATCACGCCCCGAGACTACGCCCGGTGCGAACGGACGCGCAATCGCCGCGCGAGGGGCTTCTTACGACGCGGCCTGCAGCGGCTTCTGGCCCAGCTGCTTCGCCCACCAGTCGGCGTCGCGGCGGTCGAAGTCGCCCTGCACCTGCGCGACGAACTGGCCGAGGTCGCCCTCGCGGCGGCGGAGGCGCTCCTCGCGCTCGGCGACCACGGCCTCGCGCTTGTCGAGCTTCTCCT
>DASSHL010000158.1:0-2084 GCA_035692845.1 Gemmatimonadales bacterium | reverse complement strand
CATTCGTGTCAGCAGCAGGACAGAGTCGGGCCGCGTGAGGAGCATGGTGGTGGGGCTGCCCAGCGGGGATGTCACGGTACCCGGGCCGGCCGTTCGCCGCGTGCTTCGCGACCAGTCGGGGAATATTCTCCGGAGCACCTTGGTCACCCTTCGCGCCACCCACGCCGGGGGCGAAGTTTCCCATCTCGTGGTCGAAGGCTCGGGCGCCGGGCATGGCGTCGGCTTCTGCCAGTGGGGAGCCGTGGGCCGGGCTCGTGCGGGCCAGGACCACGAACAGATCATTGCGGCGTATTTTCCGGCTACGCGGATTGAGCGGGCCTACTAGATGGATGCGGGAAACGCGACTCGGGCAGGTGAATATTCGGGACGCCTCTTGCTGCTTGCGCCCCGCGTCTCGCGCCCTTCGTCCTTGCATCGGAGCGTACATGACTGACAATCTCCGCATCGGCATCATCGGTGGCGGCGCCATTGTGCAGGTCGCTCACCTGCCGGTGCTCCGGAAGATCAAGGGCGTGGAGGTGGTCGCCATGTGCGACACCGATCTCCCGAAGGCCCGGGCCATTGCCAGCCGCTTCGGGGTGCCCAACGCCTACGACGATATCGAGGATGTCCTGCGGACCGACGGGCTCGATGCCGTGGTCATCTGCACGCCCAATCACCTGCACGAAGCGCACATCATGGCGGCGCTGGACGCCGGGCTTAACGTGCTGGTCGAGAAGCCACTTGCGATCACCGCGCACAGCGCGCAGAAGATCATCCGGGCGGTGGAGAAGCAGGACCGGCTGGTCATGGTCGGCCTGAATCACCGTTACCGGCCGGACGTGCAGATCGTCCGCAGTTTCGTGCAGAGCGGCGAGCTGGGCCCGGTGGACAGTGTCCGGGGGAGCTGGCATGTCTTCCGACCCAGCCGCGCGCAGCTGGGCTGGCGCCAGCGCCGGGAGCTCTCGGGGGGCGGGGTGATGCTCGACCTCGGACTTTCAATTCTCGACCTCGCCCTGTGGCTGGCGGGAACGCCAGTCCCGGCGCGCGTGAGCGCGGCGCTCGACGTGACCCGCGAGGACCAGGGGGTCGAGCAATCGGGAAGCGCGTTCGTTGTGTGCGAAAACGGGGCATCGGTCTTCGTGGACGTGACGTGGCATCACGTCGGTGAAGGCGAGCGCTTCGGCGTGGGACTCCGGGGCGGCAAGGGGACGGCAGCCATCAACCCGCTCAAGGTCTGGAAGGAACTGAACGGCGTGCCGGTGGACGTGGCCCCCACCGGATCAGTGGGGCGGGAAAATCCCTTCATGGCGTCCTACCGCGCCGAGTGGGCGCACTTCCTGGCCCTGCTGGCGGGACAGGCGCCGCCGCCCGACCTGCATGAGCATCTCATGCTGCACAAGGTGATCGACGCGATCTACGAGTCGGCCGCGCGCGGCAAGGACGTCGCCATTCGCGCCTGACCGCGTGCCGCGGGGCCGCGTTCGTAGATTCGTGCTTCGATGAACAGGCGCACCAGGTCGGCGTCCAGCCGGCCCTGGTGCGCTTCTGCCTGCAGTATGTCGATCGCCGCGGCCGGCACTACGGCTCGCTTGTAGGGGCGGTCCGCGGCCGTCAGTGCGTCGTAGATGTCGGCGATTGTCATCATGCGGGTCAGGAGCGGAATGGCGTCGCCCGAGATACCGTTGGGATAGCCGCTGCCATCAAGCTTTTCGTGGTGGCCCCTGGCAATGTGTGCAACGCTCCCCAGGTCCGGCGTCCAGGGAATGCGGTTCAGGAACTCCCAGGTCCACACGGCGTGGTTTCGCATTTCCGCCCATTCATCGTCGCCCAGTGAGCCCTGGCGTACCCGCAGGGCTGCAGCCTCTGCCGGAGTGAGCAGCGGAACCATCGCTCCATCTGGCCCCTCGAACTCTGGGCTGAGGAGCCCATCGAGTCCGGCAATTTCCTCGGCGGGCAGGACAGAGGGGTCATTGGCGCGATGGACCAGCGCCAGCCCCGCGTCGAGCCGCGCCTGGGTGCAGCGCAGCTGCTCGCGGAGCGACCGCTCCGTGGCATCGAACTCCTCGCGTCCACGCTCGTAGAGGAACCGGTTCAGCTCGCGC
>DASSHL010000157.1:0-4997 GCA_035692845.1 Gemmatimonadales bacterium | reverse complement strand
GTCCGGTAAGTGGAATCGATGTGTTGCACCAGGTCCCGCGCGATGTAGTCGCCGTAGCGTGAGTGACGGGCGCATCCGCTCGTGGCCGGCTCGCTCAGCTCGTCGCTCGCAGCGCATTCCTCATAGGACAGCGACTGCTCCCAGTTGACCCAGTAACCGCGATCGCCATCGGGCATGACGAGAATTGCCGGTGGCATCCCGCCTGCCATCAGTGAATCGGCCACGCGGGTGATGCTGCCATGGGTGATCCACTCGGCTTCGTCGCCGGCATAGCCGTGCAGCAGGTAGGCGACGGGGAATCGGGCGCGAGGGCTTGTCGCGTATGTGGGCGGAAGGTAGACGAAATACTGGCGAGGAACGCCCAGTGCGGGAGAATCGAATCGATCCAGCGTCGTGAGACTCTTCGGCGCCGACGGGGCGCTCCCGTTCGCGCACCCGGTCAGCACGGCCGCGGCGAGCAGCCAGTGGCAGGCATGGCGCCCGGCCCGCCGGCACGCTGCTCGCCCGTTCACGGCGGTCAGGCGGCCGCTGGCTTCTTCTTGAAGAACGAGACGATGAGTGGCAGCAGGAGGCCCACGATGGCCGACGCACCGATGTTCCCCGTCGTCTGGCTTCCCACCGCACCGGCCACCGTACCGCCCAGTAGCTGGCCACCGCCCAGGCCGCCGATGGCGCCCAGGATGGTATTCCAGAGCGGCCCCAGGTTTCGGGCCTTGTTCGCTGCACCTCCAACGTTCCCTCCGGCGATACCGGACACCAGCTGGATCAGCAGGCTCGTGAGATCCATCGGAATGCTCCTGTGGGTTGGGTCCTGACCCGGGATGGGCACTATCCAAGATGGGGCACGCGGCCAGCCACGCAACTCTTGGCCCCGTCCAGGCATCAGAGATCCCAGACACCGCGGCGCGGCATGGCCGGTCGGCGACAAATGTGCTAACCTGAACAGCTCAGCTCCTAACGTGTGTTTATCCCAGCCCGTCGGTGGGCATGATGCCGGCGGCCACGCAGGGACCATTGCCATGCCTACCCTCCTGAGTCGCTGGCCTGTCCGCATTGGCGCCGGCGCGCTGCTCGCCATCATCGGCCTCTGGCTGGTGGTGCGCCCCTCCGCTTCTGTTGAATCCGCGCTCATCTCCACCGCCCACAAGGGTGACTTCAGCGTCACCGTCACCACCTCGGGCGAGCTGGAAGCGAAGAACTCCGTCCAGATCACCGCGCCGCAGAATGCGCAGGAGGCCGAGGCCTACCAGATGCGCATCGCCTCGATCGTGCCCGAGGGGACCCGGGTGAAGAAGGGCGACGTGGTGGCGGAGCTGGACCGGTCCACCCTCGCGGCCAAGATGGCGGAGGTCTCGCTGGCCCTGCAGAAGGCGCAGGCGGTCTACGAGCAGGCGCAGCTCGACAGCGCGCTCACGCTCGCCACGGCCCGGGAGGAGATCCGCTCCGGGGAGCTGGCGCTGGAGGAGAAGCGGCTGGCCAAGGAGCAGTCGAAGTATGAGGCGCCCACGGTTCAGCGTCAGGCCGGCATTGACCTGGAGCGGGCGCAGCGCGCCCTCGACAAGTCGAAGAAGGACTACACCACCAAGACCGAGCAGGCCAAGGCCAAGATGCGCGAGGTCGGCACCGACCTCGAGCGGGAGCGGAACAAGCAGAGCGTGGTCCAGGATGTCATGCAGGGCTTCACCATCCGCGCCCCATCCGATGGCATGGTGACCTACGTGCGCGAGTGGAATGGCCGGAAGCGCACCGCGGGATCGCAGGTGTCCGCCTGGGATGCGCGCGTGGCCACCCTGCCCGACCTGAGCGGCATGGAGTCGGTGACCTACGTGAACGAGATCGACGTCCGCAAGGTGACCAAGGGCCAGCGTGCCACTGTCACGCTCGATGCCGATCCTAGCCGGCGCCTCTACGGCACGGTGGTGAGCGTCGCCAACATGGGCGAACAGCGCCCCAACGCCGACGCCAAGGTGTTCGAGGTCCGCGTGGCCATCGAGGGCTCCGACACGACGCTGCGGCCCGGCATGACGACCGGCAACGTGATCGAGACCTTCCACCTGGACAGCGCGCTGGCCGTCTCGCTCGAAGCGCTGCACAACGAAGACAGCGTCCCGTACGTCTTCCGCCAGAGTGGCGGCGGTGCGGTCAAGCAGGAAGTGGAAACCGGCGCGGTGAGCGATGATGAAGTGGTCATCCTGCGAGGCCTGAAGGAGGGCGACCATGTGCTCCTTACCATTCCGAAGGATGCCGCGGGGATGAAGCTGGAGCGGCTGCCCGGCTCGTCCCGGTCCGCCAAGCCCAAGGCTGCGCCGAAGCCGGTGCCGAATGCTGGCGGCGACAGCGCCGCCACGCCGCTCGTCTCGCCCGCGACCGACAGCGCACCGAAGCCGTGAACCCGTTCGACATCCGCGGGCGCGAGCGCTGGGCACTGCTCGCGGCCCACCTCCGCTTCAGCGCCGGCACCGCGCTTGAAGGGCTCAAGCACAACCGGCTCCGCGCCGCGCTCACCTCGCTCGGCATCCTGTTCGGGGTGGCGTCGGTCATCACCATGCTGGCCATCGGCAAGGGAGCGGAGCAGGAAATCCTGCAGCAGATGGTCCTGCTCGGCGCCAACAACATCATGGTGACGCCGCTGGTGCAGCAGTCGGAAGGCCCCGCCCAGGACGACGAGAAGGAAAAACAGGTCAAGAAGTTCTCTCCCGGGCTGACGTACGCCGACGCCGAGGCGATCGCGCGCTCCATTCCGCTGGTGGACGCGGTGAGTGCGGAGATCGTGTTCAATTCGGAAGTCACCCGCGAGGGCCGCCGTCGCAGCGCCAAGGCGGTGGGCGTGGACTCCACCTACTTCGCGCTGACCAACTTGCAGCTGGAGCGGGGGGCGTGGTTCACCCATGACCAGCTCGCCACCGGCGAGCCGGTGGCCATCATCGGCGACGGCATCCGCACCCGTTTCTTCACCACCGAAGAGGCCATCGGGCGGCCCATCAAGGTGGGCGACATCTGGCTCACGGTGGTGGGCGTCCTGACCGATCGCCACGTGACGACGGAGGCCGAGACCAAGCTGGGCGTCCGTGATGCGAACATGGACGTGTACATCCCGGCGCGCACGATGCTGCTCCGCTTCCGGGACCGGGCGCGTGTCACTGGCCAGGAGATCGAGGCGGCGTCACGCGAGGGCGTGGTGATTGGCGGCAACAACGATGAGAACAACGAGACCGAGGAGCAGCGCGCCGAGCGCACCAACCGCAACCAGCTCGACCGCATCATCATGCGGGTGGCGGATGGCGGCCACATGGCGGGTGTCACTGATGTGCTCAGGCGGATGCTGGAGCGCCGGCATAACGGTGTGGTGGACTTCGAGATCGAGGTACCGGAGCTGCTGCTGCGCCAGCAGCAGCGCGCCAAGACCATCTTCAACGTGGTGCTGGGTGCCATTGCATCCATTTCACTGCTGGTGGGCGGTATCGGCATCATGAACATCATGCTGGCCTCAGTGCTGGAACGCATCCGCGAGATCGGCGTTCGCCGGGCGCTGGGCGCCACCCAGCGGGACGTGCTCATGCAGTTCCTGAGCGAGGCGGTGATGATCAGCGTGGCGGGCGGTGTCGCCGGGATCGTGCTCGGCATGATCCTGAGCGCCGTCATCCAGCACTTTGCCGGCATCAAGACCCTGGTTTCCCTCATTTCCATTTTCGTGGCCTTCGGCGTCTCGTTCGCGGTCGGTGTCGGCTTCGGCATCGTGCCCGCCTACCGGGCGGCGCGCCAGGATCCGGTCGAATGTCTCCGGTACGAGTGATGCGCATGCGTTTTCGAGATGCGATGGTGCTGGCGGGACTCCTGTCGGCACCAATGATTCCGCTCGTCGCGCAGGAGCCGATGAGCCTCCAGCGTGCTATCGAGCTGGCCCAGGAGCAGGGGCACACGGCCCGCGGCGCCCGGGCGTCGCTCGAGGCGTCGCGTTACACCGACAATGCGTTCTGGGCGCAGTACATGCCCCAGCTGTCGCTGACTGGCACCGTGCCCCAGTACAACCACGCGATCGTGCCGGTGCTGCAGCCGGACGGTTCCACGCTGTTCCGCTCCCAGAACCAGACCCAGTCCGAGTTGAGCGCCACGCTCTCGCAGCGGCTGCCCACGGGCGGCAACGTCTTCGTCACCAGCTCGCTGCAGCGGCTCCAGCTGAGCGGCGACCAGTCGCTCCGGAGCTGGTCGTCGACGCCGGTGTCGCTGGGCATCCGCCAGGACATCTTCCGGCCCAACACCTTCGCGCTGGACCGGAAAGAGCAGCCGGTCCGAAGCGAGCTGGCGGAGCGCGAGTATCTCGAGGCACGGGAGGATGTGGCGCTCCGGGTCACCAACCTGTTCTTCGATCTCTACACGGCGCAGATGGGGCTGCAGAACGCCCAGACCAATGTCGCCATCAACGACACGCTCTACACCCTCAACAAGGGCCGCTACGACATCGGGAAGATCGCCGAGAACGACCTGCTGCAAAGCGAACTGGCGTTACTGCGCTCACGGACGTCGCTCGATGGCGCGCGGCTCGACTACGAGCGGGCGGAAGCGGCCCTCCGACTCGCGCTCAACCTGGCGCCCGGCACGCCGATCACGCTCGCCGTGCCTGGGGAGGCGCCGGCCTACGTGGCGGATTCATCGGTGGCGGCGGCCCAGGCGCTCCGCAACGTCTCCGATGTGAGCAACACGGCACTGCAGGAGCTGGTGGCCAAGCGGCGGGTGACGGAAGCGAAGCTCGAGAACGGGTTCGGGGCCACGGTACAGGCGGCGATAGGCTATAACGCCACGGCACCCCAGTTCAGCGCGGCATACCAGAACCTGCTTGAGGCGCGGAGCGTGAGCGTGTCGGTGGAGATTCCCCTGATCCAGTGGGGCAGCCGGCACAACCGGGTGGCGGCGGCGGAGGCCCAGCTGCAGCAGGCGGAGAATTCGCGCGAGGCCACGCTGGACCAGATCGCCATGGAAGCGCGCTTCGCCGCGCTGCA
>DASSHL010000156.1:0-3795 GCA_035692845.1 Gemmatimonadales bacterium | reverse complement strand
GTCCAGTTCCGCCGCATCCTGGCGCCGCACATCTTCGCGCGCTGCGGCCGCAACTTCAAATGCTTCCAGCACGTCGAATTTTCCTTCGGCTACAACATGGAGGTAGGCGACGACTGCGTAGTGCATCGCCATGTGCTGCTGGACGACCGCGGCGGCATCCGCCTTGGCAACCGGGTCAGCATCTCCGATTACGCCAATGTCTACAGCCACACCCACAGCATCGTGGACCAGAAGGACGTGACCAGCGTCCCGACCATCCTCGATGACGACGTCCGCATTACCTATCACGCCACGGTGCTCGCCGGCGTCCACGTCGGCATGAACGGCATGGTCGGCGCCGTCGCGGTCGCCACGAAGGATGTGCGCGCCTGGCACGTGAATGTCGGCATTCCCGCCAAGTCAGTCCGGGTCAAGCCGACCGCTCCGCCCGAGGCGTATGTGACTGAGCGCGTGGCGCGGCGAGGAGACTCGGCCAGCTGAAGCGTCGTACGCAATTCCGGCTGCCGCCCGCCGTGCTCGCGGCGCTGGCGAGCCTGTTGCTCGTCGTGACTGAGTATGCCTTCATCCGCGCCACCGGGATGTCCTGGTGGTCGGTGGTCGTGGTCCCGATGTCAGCAGCGCTGGTCGTGCTGGGCGTCCGCGCCTATCGCGTCGAACAGCGCAATCATCAGCTGCTGCGCCAGCGGGACGAGCTCGCGGCCCAGCTCGAGCACCGCATCAGCGAGCTGTTCACCCTCCGCGAGCTGGGCTACGTCCTTTCCGATTCCTTCCAGCCCGATCGCATCGTCGAGCAGGTGGTCCGCTATCTCGGCCGGTTCATCCAGGCGAAGGGCGTCATGGTCGTGCTGACGGAGGACGATCGTTGGCTCCGGATTGTGGCGGCAGAAGGCACGCTGGCGGACGCGGCGGGTCGCCGGGTGCCGAGGAGCGATGTGTCACTGCTGACGGCGGCGCTCGACCGCGGCCGGATCGAGGTAGACCAGCGGCTCGATTCGGCGGATGTGCGCGTGCTCTACGACCTGATGGTACGGTCGGCCGCGGTGGTGCCGCTCCGTTCCCGGAACGAGACCCTTGGCGCCATCGCCGTCACGGATCATGCGAACGGCCCCTTTACCACCGAGGATCTCTGGCTGCTCTCGACCGTGGCCACGAGTGCGTCGGTAGTGCTCGCCAACAGCAAGCTCTTTGCCCGGGTGGAGCATGGCCGGCTCCAGTGGGAAACGGCTTTCGACGCCATGCGCGAAGGCATCGCCGTCCTCAATGCCGACGGCACCATCCAGCGTGCCAACCAAGCGCTGGCCATGATGGCGAACGCGCAGACGTCGGAACTGCATGGCAAGCCATTCGCGCCGCTGCTCTTCGAGGATCCCGGGCCGGCCCTTACCTACATGCGCGACGTCCAGACGCAAGGTTCAGCGCAGGCGCCGAGCGCGACCGCGGGCCGGCATGGCGGCCTCCTGCGCCTGACACTGGCGCCACTGGGTGGTGCCTTCGGGCACGGGGCGATGGTGGCGCTGGTGGAGGACGTCACCGTGCAGCGCGCCATGGAGGCGCAGCTGATCCAGAGCGAGAAGATGGCGGCCATCGGCCAGCTCGTCTCGGGCGTCGCGCATGAGCTGAACAATCCGCTCACTTCCATTGCCGGACTCGCCGAGCTGCTGCTGGAGCGCGAACCGCTGCCCGACTCACCGCGGCAGCATATCCGCATCATTCACGACCAGGCGGAGCGGGCCGGCCGCATCGTGCGCAACCTGCTCACCTTCGCGCGCAAGGAAACGGCACAGCAGGCGGTGGTGGACCTCAACGACGTCGTGGGTCGCACCTCGTCGCTGGTGGCCTACGATCTGCGGCTGCGCGAGATCGAGATCGAGAACCAGCTCTCGGGCGATCCGGTGCTGGTGCACGGGGATCCGCACGAGCTGCAGCAGGTCCTGCTCAACCTGCTCACCAATGCCATCCACGCGCTCGCCGGGCTGCCGGTGGGACGCCGGCGTCGCATCATCCTCCGGACACACCGGCTCCAGGGCGACGCCGTGCTGGAGGTCATGGACAGCGGCGACGGCGTACGGGAGGAACACCGTCCCCGGCTCTTCACCCCATTCTTCACCACCAAGCCGGCAGGCCAGGGCACCGGGCTCGGCCTGTCACTGAGTTACGGAATTGCGCAGTCTCACGGCGGCAGCCTCAGCTACCGGAAGGCGCCGACGGGAGGTGCCAACTTCGTGCTGGCACTCCCGCTCGCGAGCGCGCCGCACAGCGGTGTCGGCGGCAGCGGCGCGCGGCATATCCTTGTCGCCGGCGACGATCCCGCCATCCAGCGGCTGGTCAGCGCGCTGTTCGCGCCCGATGGGCACATCGTGCACGCGGCGCCGGAGCCCGGGCAGCTCGGCGCCCTGGTGGCGGAACGTGACTACGACATGATCGTGGCGGACAGTGATGCTCGTGCCGACCAGGGCACGTCCGTGGTGGAGATGCTGCGGCGGGTGCGCCCCGCATGGAGGAGCCGCATGGTGGTGATCGGAACGCTGCCTGACGAGACCAACCCGCCGCGCAGCCTCAGCAAGCCGCTCGACATCCGGCGCCTGCGGCAGATGGCGGAGGAGATTCTGAAGACGGGATAACGGGAAAACGGGAGGACGGGAGGACGGGAGGACGGGAAGAGCTGGAGGTACGAATACTTCCCGTCTTCCCGTCATCCCACCTTCCCGTCTAGTACCCTGCTTCCCTCGCAGGGCGCCACGGATCCACCCGGATGTCGCCGCGAACCTGCTGCCGGGCGGCGGCGGCGTCCGCTGTTGCCCAGTAGTTGCCACCCGCGTCGAGGTGATCGGCGACAATGAAGAGCCGGGTGGCGCGCAGGAAAATATTGTCCCGCACGGTCGCATCGGCCGAGGCCGAGTCCACCACCAACCCATCCCCCGTCCCGTCAAAGATGTTCCCGCGCACCCGGGTGCGCTCGCTGCGCTGGACTACCACGCCTCGATCGAGCCGGGCCAGGTAGTTGGCGTCCACGTCCGAGTCCCGGCTCCGCCGAGCGGTAGTGTCCGGCGCGAAGAGCCGCACCCCCACCTGGCCTCCCACGATGGTGTTGCGGGCGATGACGTTGTCCTGGCCGTGTTCGATGGCAACGCCCGCCGTCCGGGTGCCGATGATCAGGTTGCCTGTCACCACATTCGCCGTGGAGTAGCCCAGCCAGAAGCCGTAGTCGGCACTGTCAGCGCGATTATCGAGGAAGCTGTTGCCGAAGCTGAAGGTGGACTCGAAGGCGTTATGCCAAGCGCCGGTCGCGTCGTTCCGGATGACCAGGTTGCCGGTGGAGGGGCTCACCTCGGGCGGCTGGCCGCTCAGGAAGAAGCCATCACCGGAGAACGAAAGGTCGTTGTCGGCGATGATGTTCGAGTCGCTGGCCTCGCGCAGGAGGATGCCGGCGGAGTCGCAGCCCCGGCGATACTGCGGGCTTTCGCATCGCACATTGTGGTGCGCCTCGTTGCGCGCGATCATGCTGTGCGACGAGTGCCAGAGGCTGATGCCCCAGCCGCTGTTGTTCGAGACGTCGTTGTCGGTGATCACCGTGCCGGTCGCATTGCGCAGCATGATGCCATTCTGGGCCTGCAGCGCCTTGATGTTCCGCACGGTGGCACCGGTGGTCCCGTTCAGGTACACGCCGGCGCCATACCCCTCGGCGGAATCGGCGTGGAAGATGTCGAGCCAGTCTCCCTCGTCGAACGCTTCAGGCGTCGAACGCAGCGCCTGCGTCCGCGAGCCGGACAGGTCGGTACCCGTCACGACATGCCC
>DASSHL010000155.1:0-4181 GCA_035692845.1 Gemmatimonadales bacterium | reverse complement strand
CTGGCGGTGGCCATGAATCCCCAGGCACGGGATGCCAGTGAGGGCCCGCGCAGCGTCGATGCGCTGATCACCATTCACCTGTTGCTGGGTCACCGCGATGAGGCGGTCCGGCTTATCACCCAGCAGGCGCACGCGCCGATCTCCTCGAACAGCGCGCTGCCCATCACCCAGTTCTCGATCCGGCTGGAGCCCACCTTCGACGGCATCCGCGACGATCCGCGCATCCAGGCACTGCTGAAGGATGACGCCGCGTGGGGGGTACGATGACCGACGTGCTGGCTCGTCTCACCGCAGCCCTCGCTGATCGCTATCGGATCGAGCGCGAGCTCGGCGCGGGCGGGATGGCCACGGTCTACCTCGCCCAGGACCTCAGGCACGACCGCCAGGTCGCCCTCAAGGTCTTGAAGCCGGAGCTCGCCGCCGTCATCGGGGCCGAACGATTTGTCGTGGAGATCAAGACCACGGCAGCGCTGCAGCATCCGCACATCCTGCCGCTGTTCGACTCCGGCAACGCGGACGGCTTCCTCTATTACGTCATGCCGTTCATCGACGGCGAGACCCTGCGCTCGAAGCTTGATCGCGAGACCCAGCTCGGCATCGACGAAGCGGTGAAGATCACCGTGGCCGTGGCCGACGCACTGGACTACGCCCACCGGCACGGCGTGATCCACCGCGACATCAAGCCCGAGAACATCCTGATGCACGACGGCCGCCCTGTGGTGGCCGACTTCGGCATTGCGCTGGCACTCTCAGCCGCCGCTGGCGGCCGCATGACCGAGACCGGCATGTCGCTCGGCACGCCGCACTACATGTCCCCCGAGCAGGCCACGGCCGACAAGGAGATCACCGGCCGCAGCGATATCTACTCGCTCGGCAGTGTGCTCTACGAGATGCTCACCGGCGAGCCCCCGCACATGGGAAAGTCGGCCCAGCAGATCATCATGAAGATCGTCTCGGACGAGGCACGGCCGGTGACAGAACTCCGGAAATCGGTGCCGCCCAACGTCGCCGCGGCCGTAGCCAAGTCGCTCGAGAAGCTGCCAGCCGATCGATTCGCGACCGCGGCGGAGTTTGCGGCTGCGCTCGGCAACACATCGTTTGCCACCGTTGTCACGCGCGCTCCACGGCTCACCGCCGGGCCCGCACGGCGGCTCGCCGCCCTCCCGTGGGCGCTTGCCGTCGTTGCCCTCCTGGCGGCGTTCCTCATCAGCCGCCGGCACCCCGACACTGGAAGCCTGCCGGCAGGTGCCGTCGTTCGCGGCAGCCTCGCGCTCGGCGACAGCGCCGTCGTCCGCGCCATCGGTGATCTCCGGCTGGCACTGGATCCGGCGGGACGCCGCGTCGCGTTCGTCGGCCCCGAGGGAACGGGTACCATGCTCTGGGTGCGTGAGCTCGATCAGGAATCTGCGCGGCCCCTGCCCGGCACGACCGGCGCATTTGCCCCCTTCTTCTCGCCCGACGGCGCGTCCATCGGATTCTTCAGCCACCTGAATTCAGGAACCGTGATGAAGGTGATCCCGGCGCAGGGAGGAGTGGCTCGCACCGTGGTGCGGGACTCGGTGTCGGGATACGGCGGCGGCTCGTGGGGGGACGACGGCCAGATCTATTTCACCAGCTCGGGGCGCGACCTTGTCCGCGTCTCCGCGGCCGGAGGTGCGGTATCGCTTGTAGCACGCCACGACAGCGCCTACGCCAGCTCCGAGCTGG
The DNA here is from genome assembly GCA_035692845.1 of Gemmatimonadales bacterium. Lineage (GTDB taxonomy): Bacteria > Gemmatimonadota > Gemmatimonadetes > Gemmatimonadales > GWC2-71-9 > CAMLHP01. Next base: position 2,474 of record DASSHL010000155.1, on the reverse strand, counting down.
ACTTTCCCGATGCGGTGCCGGGAGGGCGCTACGTCCTGGTGATGTTGTGGCTGGGTTCGATCGGGTCCAACCATGTCGGGGTGGTGGACACGAAAACAGGAGTGGTTACCGACCTCGCCACTGGCAGCTTCATCCGGTATGTGGCCCCGGGATTCGTGGCGATCGGGACAGTCGACGGCAGCATCCTCGGCGCGCGCTTTGACCCCGAACACGGCCGCCTCCTCGGTGCGCCGACCCTGATGCTCCAGGGAGTCCAGCAGGAAGGGACCAACGGGACGGTCCAGTTTGCCGTCTCTCGAACCGGCCTGCTGGCCTACCAGCGAACGCAGGCCGCGAATAGCGGATTGATCTGGGTGGATCGGACCGGCAAGGAAAGCTCCGTGGACACCTCCTCGAGCGGACTCCTTCAGAACGTGGCGCTCTCACCTGACGGGTCGCGGATCGCAGTGGCGCAGTCGCAGGACGGAGAAAACCAGATCTGGGTCAAGCAGCTGGCCACCAGGACGTTCACCCGGCTCTCGTTTGGCGTGTCCAATGCGGACCGCCCGGTCTGGACCCCTGATGGTCGCCGAGTGGCCTTCCTGGCTACGAAAAACAACGTGCGTACTGCGTGGAGCGCGCGGGCAGATGGGAGCGGTGACCTTCAGCCGGCCTCGCCGCCGGGCGTCGCCCTCGATGAGATCGCGTTCGATCCGCAGGGCCGGTATACCCTCTTCCGGAGTGAGGGTGGCAACGCGGGATCCAGGCACCTCATGGTGTTGGAGAACGGACGGGACACCGCCGCCAGGACATTGCTCAGCTCGCCGTCGGACAACTACGCCATGAGTGTCTCGCCGGACGGAAAGTGGCTTGCATACGTATCCACCGAGTCAGGACAAGCGGACGTGTATGTCCGTCCATTTCCTTCGGTGGATTCAGCGCGCTATTCGATTTCCGTCGGCGGGGGCTCTGAGCCGGTCTGGCGCCGGGACGGAACCGAGCTCTTCTTCCGCAATGCGCGCGGCGATCTCTACGCGACGAAGGTGACCACCGGCGCACACTTCGACCACGCGGAGCCGGTCCTTCTGTTCACCGCACCCGGATTGGCCCAGCAGGAATACTTTCGCGCCTATGACGTCGCATCGGATGGGCAGCGGTTCCTGATGGTGAGCTCGGGCGGCGGCGATGCACCGGAACTCAACGTGGTCTTCAACTGGCGAAACGAGCTGGAGCGGCTCCCGAAGAACGCCAGATGAGCTCCACGCATCAGGTCCACACCCAAGGCCTGCCCCTGTCGGAGATGACCACCGCATGAATCACGTCCCGGACACGTCGCGTCGTACCTTTCTGGAAGCTGGCGCCATGGCACTCGGCGCCGGCCTGCTCCCGCTCTCCCCCTCGGCCTCTCGACCTCTTGCCTCCTCGACCTCTCGACCCCTCGACTCCTCGACCGTCTTGCCCATCGCAGAATGGACCGTCCCCCAATTCCAGTCCGCCTTCCAGACTGGCCGCTACACGTCACTCCAGGTCTGCCGGCTCTACCTCGACCGCATCCGCGAGATGGACCGGCGCGGCCCTGCCGTCAATTCGATGATCGAGCTCAATCCCGACGCCGAGGCGATCGCGCGCCAGCTAGATGTTGAACGCAAGGCTGGCAAGGTGCGCGGGCCGCTGCACGGCATTCCCATCGTGATCAAGGACAACATCGCCACTCACGACCGGATGGAGACGACCGCGGGTTCGCTCGCGCTCGTGGGACACAAGCCGCCGAGTGACGCGTTCATCGTTGAACGGCTCCGCGCGGCTGGCGCCGTCATTCTTGGCAAGACCAACCTTTCGGAGTGGGCCAACTTCCGCTCCAACAACTCCACCAGCGGCTGGAGCGGACGCGGCGGGCTCACGCGCAGTCCCTACGCGCTCGACCGGAATCCCTGTGGTTCGAGTTCCGGCACCGGTGTGGCCATCGCCGCCAACTTCTGCGCCATCGGGATCGGCACCGAGACCGACGGTTCCATCGTCTGCCCGTCGAGCCACAACGCGCTCGTCGGCATCAAGCCGACTGTGGGACTGGTCTCACGAAGCGGCATCATCCCGATTTCGCACACCCAGGACACCGCCGGACCGATGTGCCGCAGCGTGACCGACGCTGCCATCTTGCTGGGCGTGATGGCGGGCGCCGATCCTGCGGACGCGGCGACGCGGGACGCGACGACGCATGGCACGGATTATTCCCGGTTCCTCGATCCCAGCGGGCTCAAGGGCGCGCGGATCGGGGTGGCACGCGAGGGCTTCTTCGGGTACAGCGATGCGGTGGACCGGCTGGCGGAGGACGCCATCGCATTGATGAAAAAGGCGGGTGCCGAGATCGTGGATCCGGCCGACATTCCGCACGCCAATGATTACGGCAGCGCAGAAGGAGTCGTGCTGCGCTACGATTTCAAGCATGACATCGAGGCCTATCTCGCCACGCTCGGCGCTGGTGCCCCGAAGACGCT
>DASSHL010000154.1:0-5622 GCA_035692845.1 Gemmatimonadales bacterium | reverse complement strand
CGAGTTGGCCTGCGCCACCGGATAGTCTTCTTCCTCGCTCGCCGAGAGCCACTTGATCTCGTTGGTGACCTTGCCGTCCTTCACCACGCGATAGGGGGTCTCGATGAAGCCGAGATTGTTGATGCGCGCATAGGTCGAGAGGCTGGTGATCAGGCCGATGTTCGGGCCTTCCGGCGTCTCGATCGGGCACATGCGCCCGTACTGCGAGTAGTGCACGTCGCGGACTTCGAAGCCCGCGCGTTCACGCGTGAGGCCGCCTGGTCCCAGTGCCGAGAGCCGGCGCTTGTTGGTCAGCTCGGCCAGCGGGTTGGTCTGGTCCATGAACTGGGAGAGCTGGCTCGAGCCGAAGAACGCCTGGATCACCGCCGAGACGGTGCGGGCGTTGACCAGGTCGTCGAGCGAGATCTTCTCGGGATCCGAGTTGATGCTCATCCGCTCCTTGACCAGCCGCGCCATGCGCGAGAGCCCCACCGAGAACTGGTTGGCAATCAGCTCGCCCACCGAGCGGATGCGCCGGTTGCCGAGGTGGTCAATGTCGTCGGTGTAGCCGCGGCCGTCGCTCAGGTCGATCAGGTACCGGATGATGGCCACGAAGTCCTCTTCCGTGAGGACCGTGTGGTTGGGATCCAGCTTGAGCTTGAGCCGCTGGTTGATCTTGTAGCGGCCCACCCGCCCGAGGTCGTAGCGCTTCGGGTTGAAGAACAGCTTCTGCAGCTGCTGGCGCGCCGTCTCGAGGTTGGGCGCGTCACCGGGGCGGAGGAGCGCGTAGATCTGCTCCAGCGCCTCGGCCTCCGAGTGGGTCGGGTCCTTGGCCAGCGTGTTCTTGATGAGCGCCGACTCCGGCCGGTTGGACGGCAGGAGAATCTCGACCTTGTGCACTTCCTGCTTCAGCAGCTTCTGGCGGAGCGCATCGGTCAGTTCGGCGCCGCGGGAGGCGAGCACCTCGCCATCCCGGTCCGCCACGTCGAACGCCAGCACGTGGTTGGCGTTGTCGCGGTGGGACGTGGGCTGCTCTTCGTCCCGCAGGTCGATCGTGGTATAGCCGGCGAAGACCGTCGCGTGCTTCACGCCCTTGTGACGCATCTCGGCCACGCGCTCGGCGGTGAGTTCATCACCCACGTCACCCAGCAGCGCGTCCGGCGTTTCCGGATCAGGCACCGGCTCGGCCAGCAGCGAGCCCAGCACCTCGCGGCGCTCGTGCCGGCTGTCGTGCTTGCCGGTGAGGTCCAGTTCCTTGGTGGCAAAGAAGAGCCGCAGCACATCGGCATTGTTCCCGTAGCCAAAGGCGCGCAGGAGCGCCGTGGCCGGGAACTTCTTCTTCTTGTCGATGTGGACGTAGATCACGTCGTGAATGTCGATCGTGAACTCCACCCACGAGCCGCGGAACGGAATGATGCGCGCGCTGAAGAGCCGCTGCCCGTTGGGGTGCGTGCTCTCCTCGAACACCACGCCGGGCGAGCGGTGCAGCTGGCTCACCACGACGCGCTCCGCGCCATTGATCACGAACGTGCCGAGGGGGGTCATGATGGGCAGCTCGCCCAGGTAGACCTCTTTCTCGATGGCGTTCTTGAGCCGCTGCTGGCCCTCGACCTCCTCGAACACGTCGAGGCGGAGCCGGGCCTTGAGCGGCGCGGCATAGGTCATGTCCCGCTCGATGCACTCCTCGACGGAGTACTTGGCCTCACCCAGCGAATAGCTGAGGAACTCGAGGCTGTACTTCCCGTTCACGTCACCGATCGGGAAGATCTCGCGGAAGACCCGCTCCAGCGACACATCCTGCCGTTCCCCGTTCACGTCATCGGGCACCAGCAGGGACTGGAACGCGGCGGTCTGGATATCGAGGAGATTCGGCATCGGCATGCCGCTCTCCCGCTTGCTGAACGTGATGACTGGTTTGGTATGCGTCATCCGACTCTCTCACTCGCAGCACAAAGGGCCCCAGCACAGAATCCCCGCCGGGGGCGGGGTGTTCTGGGGCTCGGAACCATCAACAACCGGATTAAACGAATAGCGTGCATGCCGTCTCACTGAATCAGGGTGCGTAGCCAGCAGATCCCTCGCCGGGCGCTGGGCGCCCGGCCCGGGATAGGGCTGCGCCCTACTTCAGTTCGACGGTGGCACCCTGGTCTTCCAGCTTCTTCTTGATCTCTTCGGCCTCCGCCTTCGAGATGCCTTCCTTGAGGACGCTCGGCGCATTGTCCACCGCGTCCTTGGCTTCCTTGAGGCCCAGGCTGGTGATCTCGCGGACCACCTTGATGACCTGGATCTTCTTGGCGCCGCCCCCGGTCAGCACGACCGAGAACTCGGTCTGTTCTTCCACGGCGGGCGCCGCCCCGGCCGCCCCCGCGCCGCCGGCGGGCATGGCCGCCACGGTCACGTTGAACTTCTCCTTGAACGCGTCGATCAGGTCGGCGAGTTCCACCACCGTCTTGCCCCCGATCGCCTCGAGGATCTCTTCATTGCTCAGCGTCGTTGCCATTTCACTCTCTCCCCACGGTTAAGCAGCGGACGACTGCCGCTGGTCGCGAAGCGCCTCGAGGGCTGCGACAAACGAATACAGAACGTTGTTAAGCGTGCCGGCGAACTGGCCCAGGAGCACGTCCCGGGACGGGATTTCGCCCAGCCGCTTGATGTATGCCGGTGCCACAGCCGCGCCGTCGACGTACCCGGCCTTTACCGTGGGCTTCTCGAACTCCCGGGCGAACTCGGTGATCACCTTGGCCGCCGCCAGTGCGTCGGTGGACAGCACGAGCCCGGTGGGGCCCGTCAGGTGCTGGTCGAGGCTGGGAATCTCGCTGGCCGCCAGTGCCCGGCGGGCCAGGGTATTCTTGACCACGACGTAGGTGACGCCCGCCTCGCGCATGCGGCGCCGGAGCTCGGTCATCCGCAATACGTTGAGTCCGCTGAAATCGGTGACATAGACGTTGGGCGACGCCTTGAGCTGCGCCGTCAACGCGTCAATCGCTGACTGTCGTTCTGTCTTGCTCATCGATACCCCGCCATATCCAGCCGGACGCCCGGCCCCATGGTGCTCGAGATCGTCGCGGACCTGAGGTACATCCCCTTGGCCGCGCTCGGCTTGGCCCGGACGATGGTGTCCATGAAGGCCTGCACGTTCTGGCTGAGCTGTTCGGCCGTGAAGGAGGCCTTGCCCACCGGCGCGTGCACGTTGCCGGTCTTGTCCACCCGGAACTCGATCTTGCCGGCCTTGATCTCCCGGACCGCCTTGGCGACGTCCATGGTGACGGTGCCGGCCTTGGGATTCGGCATCAGGCCGCGAGGACCGAGGATCCGGCCCAGGGCGCCGAGCTGGCCCATCATGTCCGGCGTGGCGACGATGACGTCACAGTCGAGCCAGCCATCCTTGAGCTTCTGCAGGTACTCGGGGCCGACGAAGTCGGCGCCAGCCGCCTGCGCTTCTGCCGCCCGGTCGCCCTGGGCGAGCACCAGCACCCGCACCGACTTGCCGGTGCCGTGGGGGAGCACAACGGTCCCCCGCACCACCTGGTCGGCGTGCCGCGGGTCCACGCCGAGGCGGACGGCGACATCCACCGTCTCATCGAACTTGGCGGTGGCCGACCGCTTCACCAGGTCGACGGCGTCGGGCACCGAGTACTCACGGGCCCGGTCCACGGTTGCCGCGCCGGTACTGAATCGCTTGCCATGCGTTTTCATCAGTCGGCCACCTCCAGCCCCATGGAGCGGGCGGTCCCGGCCACCATGCGCATGGCGCTCTCGATGTCCGACGCGTTGAGATCGGCCATCTTGATCTCGGCGATCTTGCGGAGCTGCGCGCGCGTCACCGAGCCGACCTTGGTCCGGTTGGGCGCGGCGCTTCCCTTGTCCAGCGACGCTTCCTTCATGAGAAGGTTTGCCGCCGGGGGGGTCTTGGTGATGAACGTGAAGGTGCGGTCGGCGAAGATCGTCACGACCACGGGGATCACCATGCCGGCCTGGCTCTGCGTGCGTGCGTTGAACTGCTTGCAGAACTCCATGATGTTGACACCATGGGGGCCCAGCGCGGTGCCCACCGGCGGCGCGGGGTTGGCCGCTCCTGCCGGGCACTGCAGCTTCACCTGTGCGGTGATTTTCTTGGCCATCTACTTCTCCTCGTAATGGTTGCGAGGCCACCGGTTCCCTCGGGCGTTGCCCTCGGGACGCTCGCTGCACTCGCGCCTGCCGCGATAACCCGCGCGGTCGCGGGGGGGTGAGAGTCTTCGGTCATCGGCTTTCCGTCGTCAACTGACGACCGAAGACCCACGACTGACGACTTCCTCAGTGCCCTCTCAACTGCAGATAATCCATCTCCACCGTCGTCGGCCGGCCAAACAGGCTCACCGACACCTTCACCTTGCCCTTGTCGGGCAGGACTTCTTCGACCGAGCCGCTGAAGTCCGCAAAGGGGCCCTCGGTGATTTCCACCACCTGGCCCACCATGAACGGGATCTCTTCACGCGGCTCCGCCGCGGAGGGCTCAGCCGCCACGCCGAGGAGGCGGTTGACCTCGTCCTGCCGAAGCGGCTGCGGCAGGCGGCCGGTGCCCACGAACTTGATCACGCCCTGGATGCTGTTCACCAGGTGCAGGGCTTCCTGCGACATTCCCATCTCGACCAGCACGTAGCCGGGATAGAGCTTCCGGTCCACGGTGACCTTCTTGCCGTTCTTGATCTCGACCGCTTCCTGGGTCGGGACCAGCGCCTGGCGCACGAGCTTCTCTTCCTCCGCGCGGGGATCGTCGGTGATCCGCTTCTGGAGGAGGTTCCGGACCTTGTTCTCGTGTCCAGCGGTGGTCTGGATGGCGTACCAGCGATAGTCCATGGCCTACCGCGCCAGGATCGCGACGCCGTCCACCAGCAGCTTCTGGAGCACAACGTCCAGCAGCCCGATGGTCACGCCCAGGATGAGCGACAGGATCACGATCATCCGGGTGGCCTTGACCAGCTCGTCCTTCGACGGCCAGGTGACCTTCCGCATTTCACCGCGGGTGGCCACGAGGAAATCGCTCGTGCGCGCCACCGTGCCCGGTTCACGCTCCTCACCCTGGGAGTCGGCCATGCTTACTTCGTTTCCTTGTGCACGACGTGCTTGCCGCACCGCGGACAGAACTTCCGCAGCTCGACACGCTCCGGATGCTTCCGCTTGTTCTTGTCCAGAAAGAAGTTGCGGTTCCGGCAGTCGGTGCATTCGAGAATCACTTTATCCCGCGGCATGCTTTGGTTCCTTGTCTAGGCCTGGGGCGTGGGGCGTGGGGCGTGGGGCCTCATGCCCCATGCCTCAGGCCCCATGCCGTGCTACTTCAGGATCTTCGTCACCACGCCGGCGCCCACGGTGCGGCCGCCCTCGCGGATCGCAAACCGCAGCCCCTCGTCCATCGCGATCGGCGTGATCAGCTCGATCGTCATCTGGATGTTGTCGCCCGGCATCACCATCTCCACCCCCGCCGGCAGCTCCACCGCCCCCGTCACGTCGGTCGTGCGGAAGTAGAACTGCGGCCGGTAGCCCTTGAAGAACGGCGTGTGCCGGCCCCCCTCGTCCTTGGTCAGCACATAGACCTCGGCCTCGAAGTGGGTGTGCGGCGTCACGCTGCCCGCCTTCGCCAGCACCATGCCGCGCTCGATGTCG
>DASSHL010000153.1:0-3220 GCA_035692845.1 Gemmatimonadales bacterium | reverse complement strand
CCACTTCCCCTGCCCGAACCGCCACACGCTGAGGACGCAGCGGGTTACGTGCCCGGCCAGAATTGCGAGCCAGATGTGGAGCGCCTGGAGGGTGCCGGTCTCCTGGATCACGAAGCAGATGCCGAGGGGGATCACGACCTGGGAGACGATGGAGATCCAGAGCGGGCTCCTGGTGTCGCCCGTGCCCTGGAGGCCGCCGGTGTAGGTGAGCGCCACGGTGATGAACAGCCCCGACAGGCTCAGCACGTGCAGCAGCTGCACGCCGATCTCAACCACGCCGGGCTCATTCATGCCGAAGATCGCGAGCAGCTGGCGAGGGAAGAACAGGAAGAAAATGCCGACGAACGCTGCGACCCCCAGTCCCATTTCGGCCGCGATGCGCACCGCCTTGCTGGCGCGCTCGGGCTGGTGGGCGCCCAGGTTCTGTCCCGCGGTCGCGGCGGCGGCACCCATCAGGCCCACCGATGTCCATGTGATGAACGAGAAGAGCTGTGAGTAGGAGACCGAGAACGCCGCCTGCGCCGCGGCGCTCTGCGCCAGCGAACCGATGAACGAGAGCATCAGCACGCCGCCCACGTTCATGGCGATGCCCTGCACGCCAGTGGGCAGGCCGAAGCGGAACAGCTCGCGGATGATGTGCCAGTCGGGGCCATAGCCCTGTCCTCGCGGAAACGCGATGACCCAGCCGCCCCGCCAGAGCTTGATCATGGCGTAGATGGCCACGAGCCCCGTGGCCAGCACCGTGCCCATCGCGGCGCCGGCGGTGCGGAAGGCGGGAATCGGCCCCAGTCCCCGGATCAGGATGATGTTGAAGATGATGTTGAGCACCGTCATCGTGATGCCGAGGATCATCGGCGTGCGGGCATCACCGGCGGAACGCAGCGCACCGCCCAGCATGAAGAACACCAGCATGCCGAAGCTGAACACGAACATGATGCGGAGGTACGGCAGCGCCTCGGCCTGCACGGCCGGCGCGGCGTTCACGAAGTTGAGCAGCGATGGTGCCAGGAAATAGCCCACCGGCGCCATGATCAGCACCGCCATCGCGGCGGCCGTGAGAAACGCCTGGTAGATGGTGCGGTTGACCTTCTCTTCGTCGCCAGCGCCGGCAAACCGCGCCACCAGCACGCTCATGCCGGTAAAGATCGACGTGATGAAGATGATGACCACCAGCATGAGCTGCGACGCCACACCGATCGCGGCGTTGCCGGTGAAGCCCACGATGTGGCCCACCATTACCTGGTCCACCATGCCCTGCATGCCGCCGATGATGTTCACCAGCATGGTGGGCCAGGCCAGCTTCCAGACAGCGGATCGCAGCGGCCCTTCCACGATGGAACGATCGAAGCGCGTGCGCCGAGCGGGTGCCGGTGCCGGCGTGCCAACCGTGGCGGCGGGAGCGGTCACCTCGGCTTCGGCCGAATCCTCGGTCATGCAATCACCGTTGATGGCGTCTCGCCGCTCAGGTGGTAGTCATCGGGGTGGGTGTCGTCCCGTCCGCGCTCGCTGCCAAGCAGATCCATCCCCACGGTTACGAATGTCGCCACCACAAGATTCACGATGACGGCATAGAGCGCGGCGTACCCGGGCACGATGAGGCCGCCCAGGTGCAACGGAAAGACTGATGACTGAAAATGCTGGGCAGCGGCCATGGTCGTGCCCACCAGCATGCCTGCGAGCCAGCCAGCCAGCAGCGCCCGGCCATGGAACCAGCGGGTGAAGAGGCCGAGCACGATGGCGGGCAGCGTCTGGATGATCCAGATGCCGCCCAGCAGCTGCAGCTGGATGGCGTACTGCATCGGCAGGAAGATGATGAATGCCAGTGCGCCCACCTTGACCAGGAGCGATACCAGCTTGGCTGTCTGCGCCTCGCTCGCGGGACTCATGGAGCGATGGAACAGCCCGCCCCAGACGTTCCGGGTGAAAAGATTGGCCGCGGCGATCGACATGATCGCGGCCGGGACCAGCGCGCCGATGGCGAGTGCCGCGAATGCTACCCCGGTAAACCAGTCGGGAAAATGATCGAGGAAAAGCGCCGGCACCGCGAAGTTGGCACCATAGCGCGCGAAGAGCGCCGCATGGGCGGGGTTGTCCTGCACGTGCGTCGCCAGCGCCATGTAGCCCAGCAAGGCGATGAACGCGAGCACGATCGAGTAGGCAGGGAGCAGCGCCATGTTGCGCTGCACCACCAGGCGGCTCCTGGCACTGAGCAGGCCGGTCACCGCGTGCGGATAGAGAAAGAGGGCCAGCGCCGAACCCAGCGCGAGCGTGGCGTAGGCGCTGGCGTTACCCGGACCGCTGGCGGAGGGGAGCGTGAGCAGCAGCTTCTCGCGCGGGACCGCGCTGAAGATGGCGCCGAAGCCGCCCAGATGGGCCGGGATGATGATGACCGCGGCGGCCACCGTCACGTAGATCAGGACGTCCTTGACCAGCGCGATCAGTGCCGGGGCGCGGAGCCCCGAGCTGTAGGTGTAGGCGGCGAGCACCGCGAAGGCGATGATCAGCGGTGCGTCGCCCATCAGGCCGGAGGCATGAAAGCCGAGTCCTGCGATCACCACTTCGATCCCGACGAGCTGCAGCGCGATATACGGCATCGTGGCGATGATGCCGGTCACCGCCACGGCCAGCGCCAGCGTGGGGCTGCCGAAGCGCGCAGAGACGAAATCGGAGGCTGTAATGAATCCGTGACGGTGCGACACCGACCAGAGCCGGGGAAACACCAGGAAGACGAAGGGATAGACCAGCAGCGTGTAGGGCACCGCAAAGAAGCCGATGGCACCGGCGCCATAGACCAGTGCAGGGACGGCCACGAGGGTGTAGGCAGTGTAGAGATCGCCACCCAGCAGGAACCAGGTGACGACGGTGCCGAACCGCCGTCCCGCGAGTCCCCACTCCTCGAGGTGCGCCAGATCGCCGCGCCGCCATCGGGCGGCCGCAAAACCGAGCACCGTGACGAGTGCGAAGAGGAGGACGAAGACAATGGTGGCGGGCCAGTTCATGCGGACACGAGACGCGAGACGCGAGACTCGTGTGGAGTGGGGTGGCGGGTCCCGCGTCCCGCGTCCCGTGTCCGGGTCACGCACCCACCCGATATGCGATGGCAACAGCCACCGCCCCCACCACAATCCAGGCGATCTGGAACCAGTAGAAGAACGGCATGCCCGCGAGCGCGGGCTCGGTCCGGTTGTAGAGCGGCACCCAGAGGGAGACCACCACGACG
>DASSHL010000152.1:0-5155 GCA_035692845.1 Gemmatimonadales bacterium | reverse complement strand
GGCTCACGCCGGTTGAAGCGATCCGGCACGAATGACGGCCATACTCGAAGCCACCGGCATCCGCCGAGTCTTCATGGGTGGCGACGGCGCGCCGATCGAGGTTCTCTCCGGAGTGGATCTTGCCGTGGCACGGGGTGAGTTCGTGGCGATCGTCGGCGCGAGCGGGGCGGGGAAGAGCACCCTGCTCCAGATACTCGGCGCGCTGGATCCGCCGACCGGGGGAGAGGTGGCGCTCGACGGCGTAGCATACGACCGGCTCAGCGAGACGGAGCTTGCTGAGCTTCGGAACCGGCGCATAGGCTTCGTGTTCCAGTTCCATCACCTCCTCCGCGAGTTTTCGGCGCTGGAGAACGTGATGATGCCGATGCTCATCAGCGGGAGCGACCCGGGCGAGGCGCGGGACCGATCGGCGGCACTGCTGGAGTCCATGGGACTTGCCGCCCGGCTCAGCCACCGGCCAGCGCAGCTCTCGGGTGGGGAACAGCAGCGCGTCGCCGTGGCGCGGGCGCTGGCCATGAATCCGGTGCTGGTGCTGGCCGATGAACCGAGCGGCAACCTGGACTACCATCACGCGGAGCAGCTGCACGAGCTGTTTGCCCGGCTGGCGCGTGAATTCGAGACGGCGCTGGTCGTCGTAACTCATAACCGGCAGCTTGCCGGTCGCGCCGAGCGCATCCTCTCCATGGAGAGCGGTCACCTGGTGCCGCACTCGGGATGGGAGGTAATGTCGACATGACCTGCGAAAATTGTGGCGAGCGGGATGCGGTGGTTCACCTGACGCAGATCGAGGATTCCCAGGTGACCACAGTGCATCTCTGCGAGCGCTGCGCCGCCGAGCGTGGCGTCGAGCCGCCACCGGCCGGCAAGACCCCGCTGGGAAGCTTCCTCGCAGCAATCGGGGACGCCGAGACGCCCGACAGCGTGGAACTGGAACGATGCCCGGGCTGTGGCGCCACCTTCGCCCAATTCCGGGAGACGGGACGGCTGGGCTGTGCCGAATGCTGGATCGCATTCGAGGCACCACTCCGCGACCTGGTCCGCCGCCTGCACGGCTCGACCGTGCACGTGGGGGAGCGCTATATCGCGCGGGGCGCCACCTCGGCGGTGCGAGCCGACGAAGACCTGCGGGAACGCCTGCGCGTCGCCATTGAAACCGAAAACTTCGAGCTTGCGGCGGAGCTGCGGGACCGGTTGCGCCAGTGATCGACCTCTCGCTCATGACCGACGGCGGCATGGGGTGGCTCGACGCGAGCGGGCCGGAGAGCCACCTCGTGCTCTCGACCCGGATCCGGCTGGCCCGGAACCTGGCCTCGGTTCCATTCCAGGGCAGGAGCGACGATGCGGAGCGCGAGCGCATCCTTCGGGACGTGACGGCGGCGGCTCGCGATACCGTGCTGCTGAGCCGCGCCGTCACCTTCCGGCTCGATCGGCTGGACGAGGCCGACCGGCAGCTGCTGCACGAGCGGCACCTGGTCAGCAAGGAACTGGCGGGGATCGAGCCCGGCAGCCGGGTGCGCTACGGCGCGGCGCTGCTGCACCAGGACCGGATCGGGGTGATGCTGAATGAGGAAGATCACCTCCGGGTCCAGGGGCTTCATTCCGGCTTTGCCCTGCAGGCCGCATACGCTGATGTGGACCGGCTGGATGGGGAACTGGGACGGCATCTTGCCTTCGCGTTCCACCCGGAGTTCGGTTATCTTACGGCCTGTCCCACCAACGTGGGCACGGGCCTCCGAGCATCCGTCCTCATCCATCTTCCCGGCCTCGTCCTCACCAAGGAAGTTTCCCGGGTCCTGCAGGGTCTGGCGCAGGTCGGGCTGACGTTCCGGGGCCTGTACGGTGAGGGCAGCGAGGTTGTCGGCAATTTCTTCCAGCTGTCCAACCAGACAACGCTCGGCAAGAGCGAAACCGAACTGCTGGATCATCTGGCGCGTGTCGTGCGTCAGGTGATTGAATACGAAGAACAGGCGCGGCAGGTGCTGCTGCAGAGCGCGCCGACAATCATCGAGGACAAGGTCTGGCGCGCGTACGGGTTGCTGCGGCATGCCCGGAACCTGTCCTTCGACGAGGCCATGAACCTGCTGAGCGCCGTCCGGCTCGGCGCCGGGCTGGGGTTGATTCCCGGCCTCGGCATGTACACCCTCAACAAGCTGCTGATCCAGTCACAGCCGGCCCATCTGGCAGTGGCTGAAAACCTGCCCCTCGGAGACCCCGCGCTCGCTCTGCGTCGCGCGGCGCTGGTCCGCAGGGTGCTCGAAGACGACGTGGAGCGCCGCTAGTCCCGGCGCCGGCCGAAGGCGAGACACCAGGAATGAACGGTTACAACTTCACCGATCGGGTGCGGAAAGTCCTGCAGATGGCGCGGGAGGAAGCGGCGCGCCTGCACCACGAATACGTGGGCACGGAGCACATCCTCCTCGGCCTCATTCGCGAGGGCGAGGGCGTGGCTGCGGCGGTGCTGCAGAACCTGAACGTGGACCTCGACGACATCCAGCAGAAGATCGAGGAGACGGTCAAGAAGGGGAAAGCGGCTGCGGCGGCCGGCCCCGACTTGCCTTACACCTCGCGCGCCAAGAAGGTCCTCGAGCTGGCCATGACCGAAGCTCGTGAACTCAACCACTCCTACGTCGGCACCGAGCACCTGCTTCTCGGGCTCCTCCGCGAGGAAAAGGGGATCGCGGCGCAGGTCCTTACCGATGCGGGCGTGAGCCTCGAGGCGAGCCGCGCCGAGACGCTCCGGCTCCTCGGCAGCGACATGCCGCAGCCCGCGGCCGGCGGCACGCCGCCGCAGCAGGCCGCCCAGCCCAAGGCCGAGAAGAAGAGCAAGACCCCGGCTCTTGATCACTTCTGCCGCGACCTCACCCAGCTGGCGGCGGAAGGGCAGCTCGACCCCACCATCGGCCGCGCCAAGGAAATCGAGCGCGTCATGGAAATCCTGGCGCGCCGCAAGAAGAACAATCCGGTCCTCATTGGCGAGCCTGGCGTGGGCAAGACCGCCATCGTCGAGGGGCTCGCGCTGCTGATTGCCAACAGCCAGTGCCCCGACGTGCTGCGTGACCACCGCGTGCTGTCGCTTGACATGGCGGCCGTCATCGCCGGGACCAAGTATCGCGGCCAGTTCGAGGAACGGCTCAAGGCCGTCATGAACGAGATCGCCCAGAACAAGAACATCATCCTGTTCATCGACGAGCTGCACACCCTTGTTGGTGCCGGCGCCGCCGAAGGCGCCATCGACGCGAGCAACATGCTGAAGCCGGCGCTCGCGCGCGGCGAGCTGCAGTGCGTCGGCGCGTCCACGCTCAACGAGTACCGGAAGTACATCGAGAAGGATGGGGCGCTGGAGCGCCGGTTCCAGACCGTCATGGTGGAGCCGCCGACCGTGACAGAGACGGTCGAGATCCTCAAGGGACTTCGCAAGAAGTACGAGGAACATCACCGGGTGGAGATTCCGGATGCGACGCTGGTCGCCGCGGCGGAATTGTCCGAGCGCTACATCACCGACCGCTTCCTGCCCGACAAGGCCATCGACGTGATCGATGAGGCCGGGGCCCGTGCCCGGCTCGCCTCCCAGGCACCGCCGCCGCAGATCGCCGATCTCAAGAGCGAGCTGGAGCAGGTCAACCTGCAGAAGGAAGAAGCGGTCCGCGACCAGAACTTTGAGCGCGCGGCGTCGCTGCGCGACCAGGAGCGGGAGCTGCAGGGTCGCATCCGCCAGGCCAATGAAGAGTGGGAGCGCGAGCGGCAGACCCGTCGCCCCGTCATTGACGAGGAGGCGGTGTCGTTCATCGTCTCGCGCTGGACCGGCATTCCGGTCACCCGGCTGCAGGAAGCGGAAGCGACGCGGCTCCTGCGCATGGAAGACGAGATCCACGAGTCAGTCGTGGGTCAGGACGAGGCCATCCGGGCGGTGGCACGTGCCATCCGGCGCTCCCGTGCAGGGCTCAAGGATCCGACGCGCCCCATCGGGTCGTTCATCTTCTGCGGCCCGACCGGCGTGGGAAAGACCGAGCTGGCGCGCGCGCTGGCCCGTTTCCTCTTCGCCGACGCCTCGGCGCTGATCCGCGTCGACATGTCGGAGTACATGGAAAAGTTTTCGGTAAGCCGGCTGATCGGCGCGCCCCCGGGCTACGTGGGCTATGAGGACTCGGGTACCCTGACCAAGGCCGTGCGGCGGAAGCCATACTCGGTTGTGCTGCTCGACGAGATCGAGAAGGCGCATCCCGATGTCTTCAACATCCTGCTGCAGGTGCTCGACGAAGGGCACCTGACCGACAACTACGGCCGGATCATCGACTTCAAGAACACCGTCGTGATCATGACGTCCAATGTCGGCGCCCGCGACATCATGTCGGGCAAGACCATGGGCTTCCACGGGTCCGATGCATCGCAGGATTTCGAGCGGATGCAGGAGCGGATCAAGGAAGAACTCAACCGCGTCTTCAATCCGGAATTTCTCAACCGGCTCGATGACATCATCGTCTTCCACCCGCTGGACCGGGAGCATATCTCGCGGATCGTCACCATCCTGCTGCGCGAAGTGCAGCGCCGCCTGGGCGACGAAGTGCGGCTCACGCCCGCCGCGCTCGATTTCCTGGTCGAGAAGGGCTATGACCAGAACTTCGGTGCCCGGCCGCTGCGCAGGGCCATCCAGCGTCACATCGAGGATCCGCTCAGCGAGAAGATCCTCCTTGGCGAGATTGGCCGCGGGGACGAGATCGAAGTCGATGTCTCCGAGGACAAGGAACGCCTCGTATTTCGCGCCCTGACCAGTCAGAAGGCCTGAGCCGCTCCGTGCCGGAACACCACCGGCACGGACCTCCCACCGCCTCCTTGAACGCATGCGACTGATTGCCGCCCTTGTGACTGCCGCGGGCCTCGCGCTCGCGGCACCGCTTGCCGCCCAGAATCCGCCTCCCACACCGACCCTCGACAGCGTGGCGGTGACAGGGAATGCGCGGGTTGCTTCCACCCAGATCATATCTACCGCCGCCCTGGTGGTAGGCCAGCCCATCTCCTATCGCGAAATCCAGCGAGCCGTCGCCGCGATTTATCGCACCGGCCAGTTTGATGACGTGCAGGTGGACCAGAAGCTGGTGAACGGGGCCACCGTGATCATCTTCGCGGTCAAGGAGCGGCCGGTGCTCGCAGCCTGGGA